>JAFXCU010000110.1 GCA_017521345.1 Ruminiclostridium sp.
ATAGAGCCAGGAAAGCCCACCGACACCCCTTTTTGGGGGGCCAATATAATATTTTGACACCGAATTACAAAAACCCCCACCCCTCTTTTTCCGGGGTATCCCCTTCTATCGGGAGTGATACCGAGGCCGTGGGGGCAAGTCTGGAATGTGTATGGGACCTACCGGGGGGGGCGGCGGCGGAAGGCCCGCCCTTTTTCCGGGGTACCATGCTAGGTAGGGGGGTAGGGGGGTACCCCGGATACGTGTCATCGGAACACACCCCCACCCACGCGCGCCGGGGACCTTGTTGCCTCCCACCCCCTCCCCTCCTGCTGTCTACTGTCTCCCCTGCTGCCGTCCCTCTCCCCTCTCCCGTGGCCCTCCTGCTCTTCCCTGCTGTCTGTGTGTCTACCCCTGCCCTCTCCCCTCCATCCTTCCCGCCTCTCTCCAAGCCACGCACAGAGGCCCACACGCACCAGCACACGCACTGTCCCGCTCGGCTCCGTCCGTGGTACTCCATCCCCTCCAGGGCAAAAGAAAAGACCGAGGATCACTCCCCGGCCTGTCTTGTTTCTATTCCGTTGTCAGTTCCAATCAATAGCATCATGGGCCACATACTCCCCGGCCTCCATCTCGGAGGAAGCAAGGTCAAGCGCCTGCTTTTCGATGGGAGTTACTTTGGTGTAGTCAGGGTCCCAAGCAAGAACCAGCTTCTTCACCAGTTCAAAAGCAAGGACCTGGTCCTGCTCCGGGAGCATATCCACCATGCTTGCGATCTGTTGTGCGATAGGTGCCATTAGGTGCACGCTCCTTTCTTACTTGTAAATGTCTCCACGACTTCCTATATCCATAATATGAAGGATTTCTAACTCCATTTCAAGAGTGTATTTGTAAATAATCCGATACTTTCCGATGCGGAGCCGCTGTCTACCGTCATTATACCCCTGCATGGTCTTAATATCTCCCAGAGGGGGCTTGTGGGTCAGTCCTTCGATACCTACCCGGATACGGTTCTTTGTGGGCTTATCCATTGCGTTGATGGCCTTAACAGCAGCTTTAGAATAACGTATCTCCATGTCATTCCTCCCCATCCTGATCCCGCTCGATCTGGTCACTTTCCTTCCAAACGCTCCACCGTGTCAATGAGATTGTTCAAGGTTAGGAACGTCGTGCTTTCTGTGATATGGTCGGCGGGTTCGTCATCCTCTGGAATAATCAGATAAAACGTCTCTTGGAAGAAGTAGTCCTCGCTGACCTCTGCGGGGCCTTTCTTCTTGTACAGCTTGAGGCCCCTTTTCTTCAAACGGCGTCTAAGATTCCGCTCAATCTGTTCGTCGCTTCTGGGCGCATCGAATCCGTATCTATAATCAATAGCATATTCCCCAGGATCTCCCTCAACCATAGTAAGTTTCAGTCCGATAATTTCACAAATATGTGCCAATTCTCGCGCCGTGAAATTATCCCTTCTCATTTTGTTGCTGAGGTTCTGTCTGCTGATCCCAAGTTCTTCGGCAAGCTGCATCTGTGTTTTCCCGATGTCGTTAAGCCGTTTAGTGATTGCGGAAGTTGCGGACATAGAATCACCCTTTCAATGTTGGTATGATTTTATTATAGTAGCCAACAGTACACTAATCAATGTACAAGATAAACAAATTCGATGTACACTTTTTGGTGTACTCGCCAATGGATATTGTAAACCAATTAGTGTACAATTAAGCATGTAGAGAGGGACGGCAACCCGCAGACAAAACCCGGCAACCCGTGACACCGATATGTGCAGGAGATAAAGGCACGAACAACGGGCACTCCACCCAATACATTACAGGAGGTACACACCATGAGTAACACTGAACTTACCAGCAAGATTAAGGAACTGAGGGAACTGCAATCCCTGATCGAAGAAGCCCAGGCAGAGGCCGAGGCAATCCGGGACCTTCTCAAGGCCCACATGGGCGAACAGGAGGAACTGAGAGCCGGGGAATACAAAGTCACCTGGAAGAGCGTCACATCCTCCAGACTGGACACAGCAGCCTTGAAAAAGGCCCTGCCGGACGTGGCCCTGGCGTTCACCAAGCAGACCACTACCCGCCGCTTTGTCGTGGCATGAAAAAGGCCCCTTGTGTCAGCACCGACCAAAGCGAGACACAAGAAGCCCAAACCACCCCGAGGGGGTCACGGTCATTGTACCACGGCCCCCTCCCAGAAATCAAGGAGGAAATATCAATGCCCACCACCAATTACGGAAACAATGACCGACTGACCGAACGGCTCAACCGCTGCCATGATCCCAAAGCCGCCCTTGCCATCCTTTGCGCTGTGCTCTCCGGTTACAAGAGCACCAGCAAGCAGCCCTGTTCCGGCGCTGACTTCTACGGCGGGAACAACCTCAAACTCGCCCGGCACTTCCTGAGCCTGGAGCACGGAGAGGAAGTCCTTTCCATCATGGAGACCATGAAGAAGGGAGGCCAGGAAGCATGAGCGCACCCATCACCACCAAGAACACCGACAGCACCAGCAAGTATCCCAGACGGCCCCTCACCTACAACGATCTACTTCACACTATGAACAAGGAAAAACTTATTCTGTACATCACCAACAGACTGGATTACATGAACGAACGGCAATTACGCCTGATTCTCAGCTTTATCCGGGGTTTAAACTCATAAAACTAAATACACCCAACAAAGCGCAGGAGGCCACCCCGAAGGATGGCCTCTTGTGCTTTTTCGTTACATCCTGATATTGTACCAGGACTTTTTCCAGCCTTGCTTGACCTTAACCAGCTCGTAGTATGCAATGCGCTCCTCTTCTGTGGCGTCCACAGATTGCAGGGCTTTCTTGATTTCCTTTTGGGAGTCTGCCCCTGCATCACTGATTGCCGCCGCAAATGCAGATTGCGTTTCAGCGGGAACCTTCTCGTCAAGGTTGGTCTTTGCCGTCTGAATGGCGGTGACTTGCGATCTGTACTCCTTTTCAAGCTGGGCGAAGGTCCGTTCCTCGCCCTTCTCTTTCAGAGCGTTCCACTTCTTTTCCTGCTCTTCGGGATCATCCGTAGTGCTGGAAATGTAGTGGAGAATTTCGGCCTTGCTGGTATAGCTGCCGTCACCATCCAGGTCGTAATTTCTGCGCTCCTCGTGGAGGGCCTGTATCTCCTTCGGGTCAGTATATCCAGCCTCCACGGCCTTATTGTATGCAGAAGAGTCCGCCGGAACCATCGAGAAGAACAGGATGTTTTCTTTGGTATAGGCTTTCTGCTCGTCCGTCAGGTCGGTTCTGCTGTCCACATAACTCTCGAACAAGCCTTGCTTGGTGTTCTTGTCCAAGTCCTTGTTTGCACTGTCTATCATGCCCTTCTGGGTGTAAAGCTCGATAAACTTTGCCGCAGACATACCGACCTTTTCCTCTGCCTCCTTCGCACCGAAGAACCACCCATCAAATTCGGAAGTATTCGCCCCGGCACTCTCCTTGCCCAGGAGTGTTGCATAGTCATAAATCCGTTCGATGGTCTTTGCCTTGTCCTCATCAGAGAGGGCCTTGTAGTTGTCCGAGCCGATAATCTCCCCGATAAGGTCAAGGGCCGCTTCGCCTCTGGTCCGGTTCCAGGTCTCCCACTGCTCACGGGTCAGGCGTTCTGCCTTGCCGTCTCCGTCCAGGTCAACCTTTTGGCCCTTACTCAGGACACCAAGCAGAGCGTTTCTGTAGCCCAGGTCCCCAAGCCGCTCCACCTCCTGGGTGGCCTCTGCATCCTCCACCCTGCTCACATAGCCGGGAGATACAAAGTTTTCCAGCGCACGGAGCAACGGGTTTTCCACCTTGTCCTCCCTGCCCCATACATCCAAATATGGCACATTCTTTTGAGAGAGGCCGGGGATCTTGTTCATCTGCTGCTGTCCAAACTTCTGGAGGCCGACAGGAACCGGAGAATCCTTGTCCGTGTAGGTGGATCGGCGGGTATCGTCAATGGTTCTTGCCAGTGCGCCCACAGGGGTGGGGATAAACTGCCCCGCAAAATTCCCCAGGACATTCCCCACCACAGCAGGAATAATACCGTTTTCACTGTAGGATGCACTCTGCAACGTGCTTCCAAGTCCGCTGAACACTGTATTCTCCACCAGAATATCAAACGATCTGGAAAGAGCCTCCAGGACCATTCGAAGCCGGTTGGGCTCGTCTGCATCCTCTCCGTTGTCGGCCTCATCCTTCGCCGTCCAGACGTTGTACAGCTCTGCACCGATGACAAGAGGAATGATGGAGGGAGCCGCCCAGTCAATCGTATACGTATAGGGGATACTGAAATCACCAACAGGAAGCCCGGTCACTTCCTCGATCTTGTCGAAGGGGATTGCGCTCAAGTCCAGAGAGTACGCCTGGGAGCCGCTGGCCTCGTCAAGAGCACGTTCCTTTTCGTCGTCCGATGCACCGGCATTCAAAATCCCCTGTGCTGCCAGGAACGCACCGATGGCCGCAACGGACGTACCAGACAGGCCCTTTGAGAACTTGTCGATGGCATCCGCCACCGTCTCGTCTCCTCGTCTCACCTTGCGGAGCATATCGACCGTGGAGGTCATCAGGCCAAAGGGCGACAGGTTGAAGCCCTGCTTTGCAATGTTGATGGGAACTCCCTTGAAGGGCATAACACCACCCACAAGGAGCCGGGTTGCCGTGTTCGTCCGTTCAAAATCAGAGAGCGCAGAGGCCAGGGCGGAAGCGTCTGTAAAGGTCGCCTCCCTTGCATCCTTGATGGCCTGGTTTCGTGCTAATTCCAGCTGATCCGCCGTCATGGTCGCAGGATTCCAGCCTCTCACAGTGATAAAACGGGCCATAGACCGGATATAGGCGGGTTTCTTGGCCCACGAATCCTCCTTTTCCAGAGCGTCAGACACTTTATTTGTGACCTTCGACAGAGGCCCCAGGGCATTTCTCTGTATCTGCCGTTCCAGGGCAGAACCGGAGGACTCATACTTTCCGCCAGAGAGAACATCCTTCATCGCCTCATAGTCCTGCTTTGCAAACTCCTTTGCTGCAGGGGTAGCTTTGATGGCTCTGGTTCGCTTCTCCGCAGGAAGCATGAGAGCCTGGAGGCCAGTGGACACCGTGTTAGTTCCTTTGAGCAATCCGCCCCAAATCACGTTACCCAGGACATTGCGAAAATGAGTCCGGGGATTGGACAGCATGGCAAAGTATCTCCATGCGTTTGCCCGATCCGTCCAGTTGGCCGGAACCTTCCGGGCAACATCCAGATAAACGGCATCCAGGGCAGCATCCTCTTCCTTTTTCGTGGTTGCCGCCATGAATTGCTGCATCAGCCCTTCATCTACGGTAATACCGGATACATCCTTTTTTGTCCGGTTTGCGGCCTCTTTGCGGATGTTTTCAACGGTTTTACGGATGTAATAAGCCTTGCCCTCTTTGGTGGTCTTTTTCAGCAGTCGGAGGGCTTGCAGCCCCTGTCCCATCCGGGTTGCCTCCGCTGCAATCTCGGCAGCCAGCCGAGCGGAAGTCTGGGAATCTCCTGCCTGTTCCGCTTCGATGTACAGGGTTTGAGCAAGAACCATGTCGTCCTTCCCTGCCGTTCTGCGGCCCTCCACAACGTCGTTCCACTGCTGATAGGCCCCGTCAAATCCCTTCGTCTCAATGGTCTTTACTGCGTTTTGCAGAGCGTCCCGGTCCTTCCTGGGTCTGTAGGAAAAACCCTTGTCCACGATCATCTGTTGGAGGCGTTCAACCGTAGTGTCTGTGGTATTCCCTGCCTCCATAGCGTTCCGGGCAAACTGGCTCACCCTGTCCTGTCCATCCGTGCTGATGGGAATATCTACCAGCCGAGCGGGATTCTCACCAGGGCTGTGGGTTCCGTATTCGTTCATCATGCGGGAATACGGGTCAAAGCCTCCGGCAGCAGAGCCGACACTCCGGGCCACCTCTTCGCCAGACTCGATGGCCTCAATCTGTGCGGCAATGTCATCCGCCGCCCTCTGTGCTGCCGTCAACTGCTCCAGATAGTAGCCGTCCCGGGTCTCTGCATAGTCCCTCACATATCTTTCGATGCGGCCAGAAATCTTTTCCCGGTCTGCCTCCAGCTTGGCAAGCTGTCTTTGCTTCCGGTCCACCATAGCACGGTTGCCGCCCTCCTGGTCAGGTATAGCCCTCTCGGCCCCCTGGATGACTCGTACAGGCGTTTCAGTTTCTCCCAGTATCTCTCCCTGGTTCCGCTCGAACATTTGTTCTGTCGCATCCTGAGAGGCCACAGGGGTATCCGAGGAGGAATTTCGCTTGCCCCGGACAGCTGCCAAGAGAGCATCACGCCCCGGCGTGGAGTGCTTGTCCCGTCCGTCCTGGTCTTGTCTGTAGGCTTGCACAGCTCGGTTGATGGTCTCCAGAAAGCTATTTCCGGGCGTTGTCTCTTCTACAGCAGGAGCCTCGCCAACCCTGCCGCCGATCACAGAGCCGACAGCACCAAACCCAGCACCAGAGATAGCACCGACAGCGGCAGCCTCTGCAAGTTCCATGAGGGAAAGTTCTGCTTCCGGGTCCTGGTTCACTAGGTCTGCAACATGATTTAAGACGGTGGAGGCCGTTTCCTCCCCTGCCTCAAGCCCTGCTTGCTTCGCCACATCCACAAGGAAGGATGCCCCGCCGGAGGTCTTGACAATATCCACCAGATTCTTGATGGGCAGTCGTTCGGTCAGAGTTTCGATGCCACCAGAAACCAGACCACGGGCCAGGGCTTCCCTTGCACTATAGCCCCGTTCGGTCATCTCGTTTGCTTTCGATCCTGCCGCCTGTGCGCCCATGAGGCCCAGACCCAGGGCAGGACCCACGCCAGGGATAAACGATGCAGCGATACCGGGGAGGGCCTGGGCGGAGGAAATACCGGCTGTTGCAAGCAGGGCTTCCATGCCGGAAAGCCCCCTTGTGGCCTCCTGCTGTGCCTCCCTGCTTTCTCGCATGAGGCGTTGCCCTGTGGTCTCCTGATCCATCAGGGCACGAGTAACGCCGTCAGACTGTGCAGGGCCTTTCTGGATACCGCCCCACCGCTCCTGTGCGTTTTCCCGAATAAAATCCCTGCTTATTTCTCGCAGACTCAGGAGGGACCCGGCAAAACCCTTTGCGGCAGCTTCGCCCCCGGCTTTGGTTCTATTGAACGCCTCCAGCATATCCCCTCGGGACCGGACTTGCAGAGGAGTTCCCTGGCCTGTGGTCAGTTCGTTCTGATATGCTGCCTGTCGGTATGCAGGATTCTCCAGGATACGGGAAATGATGCTTTCCGCTTCAGCTATGGCGGTCTCGTCCCCCGTTTTCTGGACTTTCTCCAGATTCATCCGGGCGGATTTCAGCCGCTGCCGCCCCAGGGTGTTGAGTTTGGAAAGCTCCTGAGTGGTCAGTTCCGGGGAAATATACTCGTCACCAGCAACGCCGCCGGAATAGCCATAGCGATTGCGTATAGTCTCGGCCCGTCTGTGGGCAGCTTGCATCCCGGCAGTATCTCCCGCCGCTTCGGCCTGATCCCACGCCGTCTTTGCGTCCTTCACCTTCAGTTGGTCTGCAGCCGACAGCCTCTCATCTGCCCCGGAGAGCGTTTGCTTTGCATTCAGCTTGTCCCGCTCCGCCTGGAGGGTTCGCCCCTTCTCCCGGCTCTGCTCCACCTTTTTCTTGGTGGCTGGGCTGGACTTCTTCACTGTGGGCTGGTTGGCTTTCGTAGCTGCCGCCGTCTTGATGGGCGACTTTGTGGACAGTTCCGCCCCAGTTGAAGGGGAAGGAATATCCCTGACGGCCTTTCGCTTCTCGTAGTCCTCCACGAAGGATGACTTCTTTTTCTTCATGTTCTTTGCTTGAGTGTCAGTCAATGCCATAGACCGTCACCTCCTTTAGCTTAACGCCCACGCAATGTCGGGGTTCGCCGCTTTCCATACCGCTCTCATTTGCTCGATCTGGTCAGGAGAATAGCCCAGG
>JAFXCU010000111.1 GCA_017521345.1 Ruminiclostridium sp.
AAAATCGGAGGGGTGACAATGGCAAACATCCAAGAAAGAAGGAACAAAGAAGGAAAGCTGGTGTCCTTCTCTATCCGTGTCCACCGGGGCCGTGGAGCCGATGGTAAGCAGCTTAAGCCCTACATCACTAGCTTTGCGGTCAAGCCCACATGGACGGAGGCCAGCGCAAGAAAAAAGGCCGCAGCGTTTGCTGCGACCTTTGAGAAATCATGCAGAGAGGGAACGGCAACGGATACCCGTCTGAAGTTCTCCGAATACTGCGATTATGTAATTGGACTGAAGGAGAGCCGGGGGCTGAAGCACAGCACCATTGTCAGGTACAAGGAGCTGACCACCCGAATTTATCCCGCCATCGGACATATCAAACTGCGTGACCTTCGAGCGGATCACCTCAACGATTTTTACACCGCCCTGGGTAAGCCCGGGGCAAAGATGATCGCCGTAAAGGCCACGGCGAAGATGGATCTTGTGGCCCTCTGCAAGGAAAAGGGCCTCCTGTTCAAAGACGTATCCGAAAAGTGCGGTCTGACTGTCCGGGTCATCTCCCCAGCCATCAAGGGCCAGCCCGTCAACACCAGGACAGCCGGGGCCGTGGCTGAGGCTCTGGGGCTAAAGCTGGAAAAGGCTTTTGACATCGAAAAGAGTACAGAATCCCTATCCGTGAAAACGATCCTGGAGCATCACCGCCTAATCTCCACCGTCCTGGCCCAGGCAGAGAAGGAGGGCCTTGTCCCCTTCAACGTGGCGGGAAGGGCAATCCTTCCGAAGGTGGAGAAGAAGGACGTCAACTACTTCCAGCCCGAACAGGTGGCAGCCATCCGGGACGCCCTGGAGCTGGAGCCTATCAAGTGGCGGACCATCACCCATCTGTTTCTGATTACCGGGGCCAGGCGTGGCGAAGTCCTGGGCCTCAAGTGGGACAAGGTGGACTTCGACTCCAACCGCATCCACATTTGCAACAGCGTTTTGTATGCCCATGATATAGGCATCTATGAGAGCACACCCAAGACAGCGACCTCCACCCGGTACGTCACCCTCCCGCCTGAGACTATGCAGCTCCTTCGACAATACAGAGCATGGCAGCGAGAAGAACGCTTTCGCCTGGGTGAATACTACCAGGACCAGGGCTTCCTATTTGCCCAGGATCACGGCGGCCCCATGAACCCGGACACTGTAACCGACTGGCTTGCAAAGTTCAGTAAACGGCACGGACTCCCCCACATCAATCCTCACGCATTCCGGCACACAATGGCCTCTATGCTGTATTTCAACGGCGTGGACTCCGTGTCGATCTCCAAGCGTCTGGGCCACGCCCAGGTATCCACCACCGCAAACATCTATGCTCACGTCATGGCAGAAGCAGACCAGCGAAACGCCGACATACTCTCCGAAATATTCCTCAAAAAGGCCTGAGTTTGAAACCGAGTTGAACTAAAGTTGAACTTTCCAACCAGGCCAAAAAATCAATTTGCCCGAAAAGTAAGAAAAACACCTGATTTCAAAGGAAATCAGGTGTTTTTATGGTTGCGGAGGAAGGACTTGAACCTTCGGCCTCCGGGTTATGAGCCCGACGAGCTACCAACTGCTCTACTCCGCGATATGGTGCCGGAGACCGGGGTCGAACCGGCACGGGATCACTCCCACGGGATTTTAAGTCCCGGGCGTCTGCCAATTCCGCCACTCCGGCATATCCAGCGGTCTCGCACTCCTTAGTGCTTAATTACTATAACATGACGCCCGTGCTTTGTCAAGGGTTATTTTTGCTTCCTGGAAAAAACTTTTTGGATCATCGCTGGCCGTTCCTTCTCTGGGTCAGGAGGATCAGTCTCAACATCTGCAGGATGGAGGAAAACAGGGATGCCACATAGGTCAGGGCAGCGGCACGCAGGACCTTCCTTGCCCCGGTCATCTCGTCATCCCACAGCAGGCTGTTGTCGGACAGGATACGCAGGGCCCGGCCGGATGCATTGAACTCGACCGGAAGGGTGATGAGCTGGAATATGACCACAAAGCCAAAGAGGAGGATGCCGATCTGGGCCACTTCCATGTACCCCAGGAGCAGGCCGAACAGAATAATCGGCCAGTAGAGCTTGGAACCAAAGTTTGCAATGGGAACAGACGCAGAGCGAAGCTTCAGCGGTGCATAACCGACGCTGTGTTGGATGGCGTGCCCGCACTCGTGGGCAGCTACGCCAATGGCGGCAACAGAGGTGGAGCCGTACACGCTGTCAGAGAGGCGCAGAACCTTTTCGTGAGGGGAATAGTGGTCCGTCAGGTTTCCACCGATCCGCTCGATCCTGACATCATAAATGCCCGCCCGCTGCAGGATCATGGCAGCGATCTCCTGGGCCGGAAGACCTCTGACTGTGGAGACCCGGCTGAACTTTTTGAAGGTGGAGCTCACATTCCAAGAGGCGGCTGCACAAAGGGCAGCGCCCAGAAGCACCAGACAATAGGTTGCGTCCCAATACCAATACATTTGATTTCCTCCTGCCCAAAAAGGCGTTTTTTCAGATGTATAGATTATACCGTCTGTGCGCTCATTATTCAAGCACAGGTATGGTGCACAAGAAAGAATTGCAAGGAAAGCAGGAATGCAGTATCATAGAGACAAAGAACACCAGAGAAAGAAGGTGTCCCAGGATGCCCTTTGAGATCGTCCGAAATGATATCGTGAATATGCAGGTGGATGCCATCGTCAACACGGCCAACCCTGCCCCTGTCATTGGGTATGGCTGTGATGCGGGGATCCACAAGGCGGCAGGCCCTAAGCTCTTAACGGCACGAGAGAAGATTGGCGCCATCGGCGTAGGCCAGGCTGCCGTGACCAAAGGCTATGGCCTCCCTGCCGACTATGTCATCCATGCAGTTGGGCCGGTGTGGCAGGGCGGGACCCACAACGAGGAAGCCCTGCTTCGGCAATGCTACGACAGTGCACTGGAGGCCGCCCGAAAGAAACGCTGTCACTCCGTGGCCTTTCCTCTCCTCTCTGCCGGAAACCACGGCTTCCCCAAGGAGCTTGCCATGCAGATCGCCATCCAGGCCTTCAGCCACTTCCTGATGAAGCACGAGATGCAGATCTACCTGGTGGTTTTCAGCAAGAGTGCCGTTTCTCTGTCTGAAAAACTGGTCCATTCCGTGGCCAGCTATATTGATGAGACCTATGTCTTTGAAAAGAACCTGGACGAGTACGGGGTCACAGACAAGTGCATCGTACGGGAAGCCGAGGTGACCCAGATCCGGCGGGAGCTGGAACGGCAGCAAAACCTGCGGCATCAGCAGGCACGTATGACGGCGGTACCCCTGGCTCCCATGGTGGTCCAGGAAAAGACGGCTTCTCTGGATCTGGAGAGTATGCTCCGGGAGACCGATGGGGGCTTCTCCGAAACCCTTTTGAAGCTCATCGACAGGACCGGAAAGAAGGATTCGGAGATCTATAAGAAAGCTAACATCGACCGCAAGCTCTTTTCAAAGATCCGAAAAAACAAGAACTACAAGCCCTCCAAGTCCACCGCCCTGGCCTTTGCCATCGCCCTGGAACTGGACCTGGAGGAGACAAAGGATCTCATCGGACGGGCCGGCTTCACCCTGACCCACAGCAGCAAATTCGACATCATTGTAGAGTATTTTATCAAACAGGAAATCTATGACATCCACACCATCAATGTGACCCTGTTTGACTTTGACCAAAGCTTGCTGGGCGCATAAAATGTCGCCTGGCATGCGACCAAACCCTCCTTCCCATCTGTTACCCTTAGGGTGCAATCAATCGAAGGAGGGTTTTTCATATGACCGAACTGATTTTTATCCTGGACAGAAGCGGCTCCATGGCCGGCCTGGAGGCAGACACCATTGGCGGGTTCAACGCCATGCTCGAAAAGCAGAAGAAGGAACCCGGGGCCACGGTGGTCTCCACCGTACTCTTCGACCACGAAAGTCAGGTCATCCATGACCGGGTCCCCCTGGAAAAGGTCCCGCCCATGACGGAAAAGGAATACTATGTGCGAGGATGCACTGCCCTGCTGGACGCCGTGGGCGGTGCCATCCATCACATCGGCAACGTACACAAGTACGCCCGCCGGGAGGATGTTCCGAAAAAGACTCTGGTGGTCATCACCACAGATGGAATGGAGAATGCAAGCCATCGGTACGATTACAACCGGGTCAGCCAGATGATCGAAACCCAGCGGAAGAAGTACGGCTGGGAGTTCCTCTTCCTGGGAGCCAACATCGACGCCGCCAAAGAGGCAAAGCGCTTCGGCATCGCTCCCGAGCGGGCTGTTGATTATCACTGCGACAAAGCAGGGACTGCTCTGAACTATCAGGTCCTCAGCGACGTTGTCTGCTCGGTACGTATGGGCGTGGACATCAACGAGGATTGGAAGGCCCCCATTGCCAGAGACTACGAAGCCAGAAAGAAGAATCGCCCCTGACGGCATTGTGCGGCAGCGGGACCTATGGTATAATTAAAATGTAATACGCCGCAAAATACAGTTCAAAGGAGGCAGTGCCATGAAGAAAGTACATGACTTTATCAAGGAGGCCGGTGTCTACTACCTGGCAACGGTAGAGGGAGATCAGCCCAGAGTTCGTCCCTTTGGTACCATCCATATCTTTGAGGACAAGCTGTACATCCAGACCGGCAAGATCAAAAACGTGTCCAAGCAGCTGTCTGCCAACCCCAAGGCGGAGCTCTGTGCCTTCAAGGATGGCGTCTGGCTCCGTGTGGCCTGTCAGCTGGTGGAGGATGACCGCGTGGAACCCAAGAAGTCCATGCTGGATGCCTACCCCAACCTCCGTGGAATGTACGATGAG
>JAFXCU010000112.1 GCA_017521345.1 Ruminiclostridium sp.
ACTTGTAGGAGCAGGAGAGGCTCCCTTGTGTAAAGGGAGCTGTCACCGAAGGTGACTGAGGGATTGTGCGGCAGGACGTTCCGGTTCTGCTGAACGTTGATGCGAATTCGCAGCGTCTTCCAGGACAATCCCTCCGCCTCGCATTCGCTCGGCACCTCCCTTTACACAAGGGAGGCTGAGGGGATCCCGTAAACCCGACAAGAAGGGAGACCAATACCTATGGCAGAGACCAATAAAAGAGATTACTACGAAGTCCTGGGGGTCAGCAAGGGCGCCACGGACGACGAATTAAAGAAAGCATACCGCAAGCTGGCCAAGCAGAACCACCCGGATTTAAACCCCGGGGACAAGGAGGCCGAGGCCCGCTTCAAGGAGATCAACGAGGCCTATGAGGTCCTGTCCGACAAGGACAAGCGGGCCAAGTACGACCAGTTCGGCTTCGCCGGTGTGGACCCCAACTTCGGTGCCGGCGGCCCCGGCGGCGGGTTCGGCGGCTTCGACATGGGCGACATCTTCGGCTCCTTCTTCGGGGGCGGCTTCGGTGGAGGCTTTGGGGGCTTCGGCGGCGGCGGACAGAGCCGCACCGGCCCCGCCAAGGGCCAGACCGTCCGCTCCACCCTGACCATCACTCTGGAGGAGGCCGCCTTCGGCTGTGAGAAGGAGATCACCATCCAGCACATCGAGCCCTGCGACGACTGCGGCGGCTCCGGCTGCGCCGAGGGCACCACCGCTGAGGTCTGCCCCGAGTGCCACGGCTCCGGTCAGGTCCGGGTCCAGCAGCGCACCATGTTCGGCAACATGACCTCCACCACCGTCTGCCCCAACTGCCGGGGCGAGGGCAAGATCATCCACCAGCCCTGCAAGTCCTGCGGCGGCTCCGGCGGCGTGAGAAAGTCCAAGAAGGTCAGCGTGAAGATCCCTGCCGGCATCGACAATGGCCAGGCCATTTCTGTCCGGGGCCAGGGCGATATGGGCCGCAACGGCGGTCCCGCCGGCGACCTGATCGTGGGCATCAACATCAAGCCCCACGAGCGTCTGCGCCGGGAGGGTACCTCCATCTATCTGGACCAGACGGTGTCCTTTGTCCAGGCTGCCATGGGCGCCGAGGTGGAGATCCCCTCTCTGGACGGCCGGGTGAAGTTCACCGTGGCCGCCGGTACCCAGCCCGGCACCACCCTCCGTCTGCGGGGCAAGGGCGTGCCCGTCCTCAACGGCCGGGGCCGGGGCGACCAGTTCGTCACCATCCGGGTGGAGGTCCCCCGCAACATGAACGAGGCCCAGAAGGAGGCCCTGAAGAAGTTCGCCGAGGCCATGGGGGAGGACATCCCCGAGGAGAAGGACGGCTTCTTCGACAACCTGAAGGATAAGATCAACGACAAGTTCAAGGGCAAGAGCTAAGGAGGGACCGCCATGTTTCTGGCTGACTGCCACACCCACTCCCTCTGCTCTCCCGACAGCGAGATCCCCATGGTGGCCATGGGCCAGAAGGCCTATGAGTACGGCCTGACCAGCCTGACCCTCACCGACCACTGTGACCTGTTAAGCCTGGAGGGCCAGCCCACCCTGGCCTACGACTGGGCACCCGTCCGGAAGGAGCGCAAGTCCCTGCTGGACGCCTTCGGGGCCCGGCTGGATCTGCCCTTTGGCATTGAACTGGGCATGGGCTTTCTGTATCCGGAGGAGACCCGGGTCATCCTGTCCGAGCCCGGTCTGGACTTCGTCATCGGCTCGGCCCACAATCTGAGCCTGGAGGCGGGCGGACGGGACTTCTACTGCCTGGACTACGCCACCCTGGCCGACTGCTACGCCGCCCTGGACAACTACTTCCAGTCCATGCTGGCTCTGGCAGCCGCCCCCGAGTTCTATGACGTGGTGGGACATATCATCTACCCCCTGCGCTACATGAAGGGGAACTACCCCCAGCCCCCCTCTATGGACCGGTACCGGGACGAGATCTTTGAGATCTGCCGCCGGGCCGCCCAGAACGGCAAGGGCATCGAGATCAACACCTGGAAGGGCCAGACCCTGGGTGAGTGGATCCCCGTCCTGAAGCTCTTCAAGGAGGCTGGCGGCGAGTACATCACCGTGGGCTCCGACGCCCACGCCCCCGCCCCCATCGGCCGGGGCATCAAAGAGGCCTACCAGATCATGCAGGACTGCGGATTCCGGTATGTGGCCAACTATCACGAGCGCAAGCCGGATATGATCCGGCTCAAATAAGAGAAATTACGAGGAGGAAACGATTATGATCGCACTGGGTTCCGACCACGGCGGCTTTGACCTGAAGGAACGGGTCAAGGCCTTCCTGGATGAGAAGAACATCCCCTACAAGGACTTCGGCTGCCCCAACAAGGAAAGCTGCGACTACCCCATCTTCGGCCGCGCCGCCGCTGAGGCTGTGGCATCCGGCGAATGCGAGAAGGGCATCGTCATCTGCACCACCGGCATTGGCATCTCCATTGCTGCCAACAAGGTTAAGGGCATTCGCTGCGCTCTGTGCGGCGACGTGATGTCTGCAGAGATGACCCGCCGCCACAACGACGCCAACATGCTGGCCATGGGCGCAGGCATGATCGGCCCCAACGTGGCCGAGCGCATCGTGGAGACCTTCCTGAACACTGAGTTTGAGGGTGGCCGTCACGAGAGACGTGTGAACCTCATCGAGGGCTGAGAGGATGCTGCCAGAGCAGCATCCCGGTGAAATTGGGCCGATGGCCCAGTGAAATACGCCTGCGGCGTGTGAAATTCGGCCCTTGGCCGATTGAAATTGCCCCTTCGGGGCAGTTGTGGTGTCCCTATGGGACGATTGAAATGGAAAAGCCGACCGGAATCCGGTCGGCTTTTTTGTTTGGGGTCAGGCAGACTTAAAGGACATTCTCACAGAATCGGTGGAGGATGGCTGCAGTCTGTGCGCGGGTGGCAGGATTTGCAGGGAATAGGTTGCCGTCGGTGCCATTGATGAGGCCCTCTGCTACAGCCCACTGCATGGCAGGGACGGCATAGGACTGCACAGAAGCGGCATCGGCAAAGGCCTGCAGATTGGCGGAATCAGAGACATCGCAGCCTTTCCAGGATGCATAGCGCCACAGGATGGCAGCCATCTGCTCTCGGGAGATATTATTGTTGGGGGCAAAGATATCGCCGCCCATACCATTGACGATCTGGTTGTCCGCTGCCCAGGTAATGGCATTCTCGTAGTAACTGCCAGGTGCCACATCAGAGAAGGGACAGGTTGCAGTGACTGCGGGGGAACCTTCCAGGCGGTAGAGGATGGTGACGATCATGCCGCGGGAGGTGGTCTGCTGGGGGCTGAACAGGTCGTCAGCGGTGCCGGTCATAAGACCGTTCTCTGCCACGTACATTACGTTTCCATAGAACCAGTCATCAGAGGAGACATCCCGGAAGGGATTGGTAAAGGTGGGGGTGGAAGGAGTAGGCGGAGTAATGGGTTCACTGGGGGTAGAGGGCTTGGGAGGCTGAGGAGAAGCATCCTTGGTCCAGGTGGCAGTGATGGTAACATCCTCTGCGGGCATGACAAAGGTAGTTACGGTACGGTTTCCGTTCCGGAAGACTACCTCATCGGAGGAGGCGATCCAGCCGGAGAAGGTATAGCCGTTACGGTGGCCGGCAGAAATGGTGACAGTCTCACCAGCCTGGTAGGAGCCGGAGCCATTATTGTCTGCGCGGCTGCCCTTTACGGTGGCGGAATAGAATGCGGAAATTTCATCAGGGATGTCCATCAGCCAAACCTGGGTGCCATAGAAGGGGTTGGCGGTACCGATAGCCAGACCGGCGTTGGTCTCGGCGAAGACGCGCAGACCGTGGTTGTAGGGATCGCCAAATCCATTGGTGGTGATGGTATTAAAGGAAGTGCCGTCTTCGGTGACATACATATCAAAGCCACGCTCGGAGTTCCGCAGGCGCATACCCAGTTCCATCATGCCGTGGATCAGGTCAAAGAGGTCGGAGATGGCCTGACGGGGGTCATCCAGCTCCATGGAAGGTGCATTGTCCAGTCCCTCAAAGATGTTGAAAGGAGCGTTGGGGCGAAGGCTGTAGGTAGAGACGGAACTGTCTGCGATTTCCTGGGCGTTTTCCATGACCTCGGGAAGTTCTTCTTCAGGAAGTTCGGTCAGAGTGTCCACCAGAGTATCCACATCCTGGGTTCCTTCCTCGGGGGTGTTGGTCTTGGTCTGAAGATCCAGCAGATCCTGGATGAACTGGAGTTGGGTCATCCACTGCTTGCCAGTCCAGTCACGCATATCGCCATTGAAGAGCTGAGCCAGAGGCTCCAGCAGGCTGGTGGTGTCGAAGGTGCCGATATAAAGGCGTCCGTCATAGACCTGCATTCTCCAGATATACTGGTTCTCCCGGTGGCCAAAGCCGGAGTCGATGCCGGACAGGCTCGAGGGGAACATCTCAGTGGGGTCACCCATGACCAGTTCCATGTTTTCATCTTTGTCCATACGGTACAGGCTGACGGACTGTTCCAGGTTGGCGTTGAAGAAATCGGGATCCATATCGAAGAGCAGGCGAATCAGGGGGATCTCCTCATCGTTGTACTCGCCGATGTACAGGTAATCGCCGTAGACACACAGGACACCGGCACCGGCACGGGTGCGCTCGGGGTCGATGCCGAAGGTGTAACGGGCACCATCCTTTTCCTGGTCGCCTACCACAGGGGTCCAGGTCCAGCCACCGGTCTCAGCATCATAGTCACCGCGGACGATGGCGAAGGACTGCATCCGGTTGTAGTCACTGTTGGGACGGTTGTAGGGGGTGCCGGTACAGATGGAGACATACAGGCTGTTGTTGAACTCCACCATTTCCCAGATGGAGCCGCCGTAGATGCTGTCCTCATAGTTGCAGGCGGGATAATTAAAGAGGGCTTTCTTGTCGGCGATCAATTCGAAGTTTTCGCCATCGGTGGAGGAGAGGATGATGGGGTCGGCAGCGGACTTGTCTTCGGTCAGTCGAACGCAACTGATGATGAGCTGGTCCTGGAAGACACCGATACCGCGAATGCCGGTGCAGATGCCCTTTACGTAGCCGGCACCGTAGTCTGCCAGGGTCATGCCTGTGTAGACAGCTTTGCAGGAGTCATCAGTTTCGGGATCGATCTGCCAGACCTGGGGGATATTGTTGACAGAACCGCAGAAATACAGCTTGCCATTGTATTCACAGCAGTTGCGGAAGAGGGGGGAGTTTCCATCCACAGACTTGGACATGAGGATGGTAACCTCGCCGGTCTCTGCGTGGATCTTAGCCAGCAGGCCGCCGGGGTTGCCGCCGTCAGGTTCGCCGGTGTAAAAATCCCCGTTGTACAGGGTGTCCAGCATCTTGTTCATGGACTCTTGGTCAAAGCTGTTGCCCAGGGGGCCGCCCATCAGGGTAATGGTGCTGGTGGCAGCCCCGTAGCAGGTGGAGACGTAGATGTAGTCTCCGTAGCCGATGGCTGCCCAGGAATAGCTCTGGCCACGGTCACCCTGACCCTGGTCCTTGGCCGTGATGCTGCCATTGCCTAGATAGTCGACGATGCCGTCCACATTGCCTCGGCCAACGTCCTTTTCGGGATGGGTGATTTTGGTGGCAGAAAAGCCATAGGTGTCACCGTCATAGGTCACGGCAGCAAAGGATGCCACAGGGAAGAGTCCCAGCAGCATGACGAGAACAAGCAGGGTACTCGTTATTCGTCGAGCATGGTGTTTCATAGAAAGACCTCCTTGGAATTTGTAGTAATACATTACAATGCTGTTACAGATTGTTATAGCTTTTAGTTTAGCATTTTTCTTTTTTTTTCAAGGGGGCAGCCGATGAAAAGGGGGGGCAAGGTATATATTGTGGAAAAAACATGTGTTTCCAGGAAAGACAGGGAAATGGGTTGACTTGTCACCTGCTTTTTCATATAATGAAATGTAATATCGCGCTGTGCGCACAGACGCACATGGGGCCTCTGGGTCCCTATTACAGGCGGCAGTTCTGCCGCCGCCATGAAACAAGAGGAATGTATCATGAATACTAGTAAGAGCCTGAACATGACCATGCTGTGTGACTTCTACGAGCTCACCATGGGCAATGGATATTTCAAGGGCGGCTACCGGGACCGCATCACCTACTTTGACCTGTACTTCCGTGCCGTTCCCGACAAGGGCGGCTACGCCATTGCAGCCGGTCTGGAGCAGGTGGTGGAGTACATCGAGAACCTCCACTTCTCCCCTGAGGACATCCAGTACCTCCGGGACCGGAAGATGTTCGACGAGGAGTTCCTGACCTACCTGGAAAACTTCAAGTTCACCGGCGATATCTATGCCATCCCCGAAGGCACCCCCGTCTTCCCCAATGAGCCCCTCATCACCGTCCGGGCTCCCGCCATCCAGACCCAGCTCATCGAGACTTTCCTGCTGCTGACCGTCAACCACCAGAGCCTGATCGCCACCAAGGCCAGCCGCATCGTCCGGGCTGCCCAGGGCCGCCGTGTCCTGGAGTTCGGCGCACGCCGTGCCCAGGGTGCCAGCGGCGCTGTGGACGGCGCTCGTGCGGCCTACATCGGCGGCTGCGCCGGCACCGCCTGCGTCCTGTCCGACCAGCTCTACGGGGTCCCCGCTGCCGGCACCATGGCCCATGCCTGGGTCCAGATGTTCGACACCGAGCTGGAGGCATTCAAGACCTACTGTGAGGTCTATCCTGACAACGCCGTCCTGCTGGTGGACACCTACAACACCCTCAAGAGCGGCATCCCCAACGCTATCAAGGCCTTCAACGAGGTCCTCAAGCCCAAGGGCATCACCAAGTGCGGCATCCGCCTGGACTCCGGCGACATCGCCTACCTGACCAAGGAAGCCCGCAAGATGCTGGACGAGGCCGGTTGGGAGACCTGTGAGATCACCGTGTCCAACTCCCTGGACGAGAACATCATCCAGGACCTCCTCCACCAGGGCGCCCAGATCGACGCCTTCGGCGTGGGAGAGCGCCTGATCACTGCCCGCAGTGAGCCTGTCTTCGGCGGCGTGTACAAGCTGGTGGCTGTGGAGGACGAGAACGGCAAGATCATCCCCAAGATCAAGCTCAGCGAGAACGTGGCCAAGATCACCACCCCCCAGTTCAAGAAGATGTACCGCCTCATCGACAATGCCGACGGCATGGCCATCGGCGACTGGATGTGCACCTACGACGAGGACATC
This sequence comes from Ruminiclostridium sp., assembly GCA_017521345.1. The sequence goes on from JAFXCU010000112.1 coordinate 7,182, forward strand.
CGGGACAACCTGAACGGGGACGGCTCCCTGACCATCTTTGACCCCGATGTCACCTGGAAGACCAAGACCATCAAGGACTTCACCGCAGTGCCCCTCCAGCAGGTCATCTACAAGGACGGCAAGCTGGTTTACGACCTGCCCAAGCTCCAGGACATCCAGGCCTACTGCAAGGAGCAGCTGGACATCATGTGGGACTCCGTCAAGCGCTTTGACAACCCCCACAACTACTATGTGGACCTGTCCAACAAGCTGTGGTTCACCAAGCATGAGCTGCTGACCCACCACAAGAACTATTAAACCCGCCGGAATCCGGTGGAATCATCCCCAAAGGAGGACAAGATGAAGGCAGAAGAGCGAAGAAAGATCATATCTCAGACCCTGACCGCTGACCAGCCCATCAGCGCCACGGCTCTGGCCGGAAAGTTTTCCGTGAGCAGACAGATCATCGTGGGCGACATTGCCCTCCTGCGGGCGGCCGGTCTGGACATCGTGGCCACCCCCAGAGGCTACAAGCTGGGGGAGAGCAGCGGTCTGGTCCGCACCGTGGCCTGCGTGCACCGAGGGGTGGAGGAGCTGGAACAGGAGCTCCTGGCCATGGTGGACAACGGCTGCACCGTCATGGACGTGGTGGTGGAGCACCGCCTCTACGGAGAGATCACCGGCCAGCTGAGCCTGTCCTCCCGGTATGACGTCCAGCAGTTCGTGGAGAAGGTGAAGGACGCCTCCACCCTGTCCTCCCTCACCGGAGGCCTCCACCTGCACAACCTCCGCTGCCCCAGCGAGGAGGCCTACCAGCGGGTGTGCAGCCAGCTGAAGGAGCTGGGCATCCTCTACACCGAGGGTGAGAACGGATAACGTCTGGGGATATAACACCCAATCGTACAGACGGCACATATGTTTCGGCATATGGGCCGTCTTCCTTTTATCAAAACACAAAGGAGGACCGGCGTATGGATCGGTTCAAGCAATTCCTGGCCCGGAAGAACATCGTGGTCTCTGCCAAGCGGTACGGGGTGGACGCCCTGGGGGCCATGGCCCAGGGCCTTTTCTGCACCCTGCTGGTGGGCACCATTCTCAACACCCTGGGCAGCCAGCTGGGCATCGGCTTCCTGACGGCCACGGTGGTCACCGTGGGGACCGGGGAGGCCGCCACAGCCTACACCATTGGCGGCCTGGCCTCTGCCATGGTGGGCCCGGCCATGGCCATCGCCATCGGTTACGCCCTTCAGGCACCTCCGTTGGTCCTCTTCTCCCTGGCTCCCGTGGGCTATGCCACCAACGTCCTGGGCGGGGCTGGCGGCCCCCTGGCTGTTCTCATCATCGCCATCCTGGCTGCAGAGTGCGGCAAGGCGGTGTCCAAGGAGACCAAAATCGACATCCTGGTGACCCCCATCGTTACCGTCCTGGTGGGCATCGGGGTGGCATACCTGATCGCACCCCCCATCGGGGCGGCTGCCTCCTACATCGGCAACCTCATCATGTGGGCCACCGAGCTGCAGCCCTTCTTCATGGGTGTCCTGGTATCGGTCATCGTGGGCATGGCCCTGACCCTGCCCATCTCCTCTGCCGCCATCTGTGCGGCCCTGGGCCTCACCGGTCTGGTCGGCGGTGCCGCTGTGGCCGGCTGCTGCGCCCAGATGGTGGGCTTTGCTGTCCTGTCTTTCAAGGAGAATAAGTGGGGCGGCCTGGTGTCCCAGGGCCTGGGCACCTCCATGCTCCAGATGGGCAACATCGTCCGGAACCCCCGGATCTGGATCCCTCCCACGTTGGCCTCTGCCAACACCGGCCCCATTGCCACCTGCCTCTGCCGCATGGAGATGAACGGCACCCCCGTGTCCTCGGGCATGGGCACCTGCGGCCTGGTGGG
>JAFXCU010000016.1 GCA_017521345.1 Ruminiclostridium sp.
CCAGGAGCTGGAAAAGCGCATCGCCGCCCTGGTCTCCTCCGGCCAGGAGGACACCTCCTGGACCGAAGCCGACGGCACCCTCCGGGCCTGGCAGCGGAAACGCCGGTTCCACAAGTCCGGCCTCCTCCCCCAGATGGAGCAGGAGGTCCGGGACCTGGAAGCCTCCCAGCGGGAGACCTTCTCCCTCCGCCAGGAGTTGGACCGCCTCACCCTGGAGACCCGGCAGCTGGAGGAGGAAGCCGCCCAGTGGGAGGCCGACCTGACCCAATCCGCTCAGGCCCGCACCGAGGAGACCCGTCAGCGGCAGAACGACGCCCAGGCCTCCCTGGAGGCTGCCCAGGCCCGCATCCAGGCCCTGGAAGAGGAACTGGACGCCATGACAGAGGAACCCGAAGACCTACAGGAGGAGGCCGAGGACATCCGGGCCTCGGTCCGCAGCCGGAAGCGGCTCATGACCGGCTTTACCCTCATTGCCGTCCTGCTGACCCTGGCCTCTGCCGCCATGTACGCTGTCCCTCGGTACATCGAACCCCTCTTCCCGGACTTCCCTCTGAGCATCCCCATGCTCCCCTTCCTCTTCTTCGCCGCCATCGTGGTGGTCCTGTGGGGCCTGGTCCTGCTCTTCCTTCTGCTGAAGGGACTCTCTGACCTCCGGGCCAAACGTTCCCTGCGGAAGGTCCAGGAGCAGATCGACACCTTCTATCAGACGGTCTCCGCCAAGGAGCGGAGCCTGGATGATGCCTACCGCCAGCGGGACCACGCCCGCCAGCTGCTGGATGCCCTGAGCCTCCAGGGCGGGCCCCTCCTCTCCCCCCAGGCCCAGGCCTGTCAGTCCGACCTCCAGGCCCTTCGCCAGGAGATGGCCCAGGTCCAGGGACAGCTCACCGCCCTGGGGGACCCCATCTGGGTGGATGCCCGGCTGGACCAGCTCCGGGAGGAGATCTCCGACACGGAGACCGACTATGCCGCTCTGGACCTTGCTCTGGAGGTCCTCCAGGAGGCTGACAGCCAGCTTCAGTCCCGGCTTTCCCCCCAGCTGAGCCAGTTGGCCGGGGAATACTTCTCCCGGCTGACCAACGGTCAGTACACCCAGGTTTCCCTGACCCGAAACCTGGAGGTGGCCGTCCGGGAGGCCGACAGCCTGGCTGACCGGCCCCTGGCCTATCTCAGCCAGGGCACCGCCGACCAGCTCTACCTGGCCCTCCGTCTGGCCCTGGCCGACCTGCTCCTGCCCCAGCCCGACGCCTGCCCCCTCATCCTGGACGACGCCTTCCTGACCTTTGACGACGGCCGCCTGGCCCTGGCCCTGGGGGTCATCCAGGAGCTGGCCGAGACCCGCCAGGTCCTCCTGTTTTCCTGCCAGAGCCGGGAAGGCCGGATGCTGAACGAAAGGGAGGCTTCCCATGTCTGAGAAACCCCAGGAAAAAACCAGTTTTGCCGCTGACTGCTACGGCTTTCTGAAAACCTTCACCGCCCTGCTCCTGGTTTTGGTGGTCCTCTTCCCCTTCTGCCAGGTCATCACCGTGGACGGCTCCTCCATGGTCCCCACCCTGGAGGACCACGACCAGCTCTTCCTGCAGAAGGCGGGCTACGAGCCGGAGCAGGGGGATATCGTGGTCCTGCGGAAGGACTTCGCCCATGTTGCCGGCCCCATCGTCAAGCGGGTCATCGCCACCGGCGGCCAGACCGTGGAGATCGACTACAACACCTCCACCGTCTATGTGGACGGCCAGCCCCTGGAGGAGCCCTACCTGGGCGAGCCCATGGTCCACCCCACCGACCCTGCCCTCCAGGAGACCCGCTGGACCGTCCCGGAGGATTCTGTCTTTGTCCTGGGGGACAACCGGAACGCCTCCTATGACAGCCGCCACAAGGAGCTGGGCACCGTAGACGAAGACCTCATCCTGGGCAAGGCCCGCTTCGTCCTCTTCCCCTTCCGAAACATGGGGGCCACCGGCTGAACCAGGGCAAGTAATGGTTGCCAAGGGGGCGTTTTCGGGATATAATAGAAGTTACCCTTTGAACCAAAGGAGGTTCTCTTATGTCTGAACATACCTCTCCGGAAGAGATCCAGAAGGTCAAGGAAAATACAGAAGCGCCCAAGGAGAAGCCCGGGTTTGCCGCCGACTGCTACGGCTGGCTCCAGGCCCTGACCTTCGCCCTGCTCATCCTCATCGTGGTCTTCACCTTCTTCGGCCGCATCATCGGCGTGGACGGCTCCTCCATGGTCCCCACCCTGGAACATGGGGATATGCTCCTGCTCCAGTGCGTGGGCTATGAGCCGGAACAGGGAGACGTGGTGGTCCTTCACAAGGACTTCGCCTCCATCACCGGCCCCATCGTCAAGCGTGTGATCGCCACCGGCGGCCAGACCGTGGAGATCGACTACAACACCTCCACCGTCTACGTGGATGGGGAACCCATCGACGAACCCTACCTGGGAGAACCCATGTACACCCCCGCCATGTCCAACGAACAGGGGACCTACTGGGTGGTGCCTGAGGGATCCATCTTCGTCATGGGCGATAACCGAAACGCCTCCTCCGACAGCCGGAACGTGGAGCTGGGCACCGTGGACACCCGCTATGTCCTGGGCAAGGCCCTGTTCATCATCCTCCCCTTCCAGCACCTGGGGGCCATCAACTGACCGAAAGGAGACCATGCAATGCGACTGGATAAATGGCTGAAGGTTTCCCGCCTCATCAAGCGCCGCACCGTGGCCAACGAGGCCTGCGACAACGAGCGTATCTCGGCCAACGGCCGGGTGGTGAAGGCCTCCTACGACGTGAAGGTGGGCGACAAGCTGGAGATCCGCTTCGGCACCCGCACCGTGGCCGTGGAGGTCCTATCCGTCACCGAGATGAAGGGCAAGGAAAACGCCGTCTTCATGTACAAAGAGCTTCAGGGCTCTGCGGACCAGCTTCCTCAGTAACGATCAAAAGAGCGTACTGCAAACCAATTTGCAGTACGCTCTTTTTTGCTTCGCAGAATTCCGGTTCTGCAGAACCGGAATCAAATTTAATTCGAAAATTGCCCGGACATGTGCCGGGCAATTTTCTCTTCTCGGCCCGGGAGTGACCGGCCTTTGGCCGGGCGCGGGTCGGGCCGCAACCCCCCAATTTTGGAATGGACAACCACACTTACAGGCAACAAAATACCCCCGTATTCCGTCTTATCAAAAGAAAGAATACGGGGGTAGTCCATTCCAAAATTACTGGTCAACTGCGTCCTTCAGAGCCTTGCCGGCCTTAAAGGTGGGGACCTTGGTTGCGGGGATGGGAATGTCCTCGCCAGTCTTGGGGTTGCGGCCCATGCGCTCGGCACGGGTCTTGGTCTCGAAGGCGCCGAAGCCCACGATCTGGACCTTCTCTTCCTCAGCCAGAGCCTTGGTGATCAGGGCAATGGCAGCGTTCAGGCCGGTTTCCACGTTCTTGCGGGAGAAGCCGGTCTCTTCGGCCACACGCAGGATCAGTTCAGTCTTGTTCATTTTTTACGCTTCCTCTCATCTCTTGTTATTCCTTTTCCGGGTGCTTTTCCCGGTCCCAGTAGGTCATCAGCTCGGACACATCCAGGTCCGACATCTGCTTGCCCTGGGCATTGACGGCCGCTTCCACCCCGGAGAACCGGCGGATAAACTTCTCGCAGGTCCCGGCCAGAGCGGTCTCGGCATCTATCTGGAAGAACCGGGCGATCTTCACTGCTGCAAACAGCAGGTCACCCAGCTCCTCTTCCACGTTGGTGTTTTCCGCCACAGCGGTCTTGAGCTCACCCAGCTCTTCCTCCAGCTTGTCCATGGCGGCCTGGACGTTGGGCCACTCAAAGCCCGCCTTCTCGGCCTTGGACTGGATCTTCTCCGCCCGCCACAGGCCGGGGAGGCTCCGGGCCACGCTGTTGAGGGTGTCGGTGGCGGTCTGCTGGCCCTTTTCCTTCTGCTTGAGCTCCTCCCAGTTCACCAGGACCTCACCCACGGTGCCGGTCTTCCAGTCGGAGAACACATGGGGGTGGCGGTAGATGAGCTTCTTGCAGATGCCGTCAGCCACATCGTCCAGGGTGAACCCGCCGATATCCTCCTCAATGGAGGCATGAAAAACCACCTGGAGGAGAACGTCTCCCAGCTCTTCCTTCAGGTTGGGCAGGCTGCCCTGGTCGATGGCCTCGGCTACCTCGTAGGCCTCCTCGATCAGGTTCCGGCGGATGCTCTCATGGGTCTGTTCCATGTCCCAGGGACAGCCGCCGGGATGGCGGAGGATACGGGTGATCTCCCGCAGGTCCTCCACGTTATAAGAATCTTTATACTCAAAATTTATCATAGGATCCTCTTTCCCACAAGTCCCCCGGGGGGATTTGTGGGTTTTGTTGGTTTTTATCTTGATTGACAGCTTTTTCTCACTTGATGCGCAGTAACTTTGCGATCTTATCACCCTTAGGCATCAGGGAAAGGTCATCCTTGGACACTGCCTTGAGGACAATGACCAGAACAGCGTAGATCACCACGGCGATGCAGATGGCGCCCGCCACACCCAGGGTGTTGCCCAGGATGGGGGACAGGAGGCCATAGCTGGCCCAGGCACCGGCACCCATCACCAGAGAGGCGATGAGGGGCTTGAGAAAGACCCGGCGATACTTGGGGGGATGGGGGGTGACCTTCTTGATGGCAATGAGCTCCATAATGGCCACCATACCGAAGCACACCAGGGTGCCCACAGGAGCGCCCTTGATGCCGAAGGCGGAGGTCTGGACCAGGAAGAAGTTCACGATGAGCTTCATGACGCTGCCCGCCGCGATGAACCAGATGGGCAGGGCGGCCCGGCCGTTGGCCTGGAGGATGGCGTTGCACAGCAGGTTGATGCACACGAAGATGGAGGCCACGCCCAGGATCATCATGCAGGCGCTGCCCACTTCCTGGTTGGTCTCCGGGAAGAGGAGCTGGATGATGGGGCCGCTGAGGACGGCCAAACCCACACCGGCGGGGACGGCCAGCAGGGAGCCCACACGGAGGGCGGACTCGGTGATCTTACCGGCGCCGGTCTTATCCTTCAGAGCCATGGCGGCAGAGACAGCGGGCACGATGCTGGCCGTCAGGGCCACCATGAAGGAGGAGGGCAGGTTGTAGATGGCCACGGCCTTCTGGTAGGAGCCGTAGAGGCTGACGGCCATCTCCTCGCTGTAGCCCAGGGCGCTCTGGAGGAGGTTCTGGACCTGGATGGTGTCGATGTAGGTGGTGATGGGCACCACGGAAGAGCTGAGGGTGATGGGCACCGCAATGACCAGCAGGGACTTGAGGATGCTGCTGGGGGACTGGGGCCGGTCGTCGCTGAGCCGCTGGGAGGGCTTGTTTCGCCGGTGGTGGCGGATCATCAGGTAGATCAGGGAGACCAGGCTGCCTGCGGTGACGCCGAAGATGGCGCCGGCGGCGGCGATCTCACTGCCGAAGCCCAGGTACAGCAGGTACCAGCCCAGGATCAGACCCACGATGAGCTTTGCCACCGCCTCGATGACCTGAGAGACCGCCGTGGGGACCATGTCGGAATGGCCCTGGGCGTAGCCTCGGTAGGCCGAGACGGTACACAGGAAGAGGGCGGTGAAGGCCATGGCCCGGATGGCGGGGGCTGCCATGCTGTCACCCTGGAGGGTGGCCAGCGGCTGGGCGAAGAAGAGCATGATGGCCGTGGTCACCGAGCCCAGGATCAGGAAGGTCACCAGGCAGACCTTGAAGATCCGGTTCACCTGGTTGTGCTTCCCCATGGCGTTGGCCTCGGAGATGGTCTTGGACATGGCCACAGGCAGGCCGGCCGTGGAGACCATCAGCAGCAGGTTAAAGACCGCATAGGCGTTGTTGAAGTGGCCGAAGCCCACGTCCCCCAGGATGCGGCCCAGGGGGATCTTATAGAATGCGCCAATGAGCTTGACGACGATGATACCCACGGCCAGGGTGGCGGCCCCGCCGAAAAAGGTACTTTTCTGGGATGATTGTTTCAAGGGTGCGTTCCTCCAGACAGGTTATCCAAAGACTTTCTTCATGGCGTAGCCCTTCACTTCCGCCTTGATCTTCTCCAGATCCAGGGTCAGGAAGGTCCCGTTCTGATATATGACCTTACCCCGGGCCATATTCATGACCACGTCCCGGCCGTTGGCAGAGTATACCAGGTTGTCCTGGACGCTGTGGCAGGGGAAGAGGCCCAGGTGGTCGAAGTCCACCAGGATCAGGTCGGCCACGTAGCCGGGGGCGATGACGCCCGCCTTGCGGCCCAGAGCCTTGGCGCCGTTGACGGTGGCCATGCGCAGCACATCCATGGGCAGCAGAGCCAGAGGGTCATGGCTGACGCCGGTGTGGATGGTGGCGGCGAACTTCATCTCCTCAAACATATCGTGGCTGTTGTTGGAGGACACGCCGTCGGTGCCGATGGCCACATTGACCCCGGCCTTGGACATGGCGGGGATCTTTGCCACGCCGGAGCCCAGCTTCAGGTTGGACACGGGGTTGTGGATGCAGGAGATCCCCTTCTTGGCCATGATGGCCCAGTCCTCCTCGGTGGTCCAGACGCAGTGGGCGGCAATGGCACGGTTCTCCCACACCCCGAACTGGTCCAGGGTCTGGATGGGGGTCAGGCCCCCGTTGCGGCCCTTGCAGGCCTCATGCTCGAAGGAGGTCTCGGACACGTGGACGTGCATGCCCAGGCCCTTCTTCTGGGCGTAGTCGGCCATCCAGCGCCACAGGGGGGCGTTGGAGGTGTACTCGCCGTGGATGGAGGCGTCCACCAGGATCTGGCCGTTGCCCGCCCCATGCCACAGGTCGGTGAGCTTCTCCTGGTTGTAGCAGTCATTGCAGGTGGCGGGGCTGAAGTCGGCAGGGCTGCCGAAGTACACGCCGCCGCAGGACAGGTTGGCGCTGATGCCGGCCTCCAGGACCTGCTGGGCGATGGTGCCGGTGAACATATACATATCGGCGATGCAGGTGACGCCGGAGGCGATCATCTCGGCCAGACCCAGACCGGCGCAGGCGGCCACGGCCCGGTCGTCCAGCTTGGCCTCGGCAGGGAAGATCCACTGGTTCAGCCAGGTCTGGAGGTCACAGCCCCCGCCGTAGCCCCGCAGGAAGGTCATGGGCACGTGGGTGTGGGCGTTCACCAGGCCGGGCATGAGGACGTTCCCCTTGCAGTCGATCTCCTGGTCGAACTCCCCCTGGGGGCGCTGGGTGCCCACAGAGGCGATGGTCTCTCCCTCCACGGCCACGAAGGCGTTTTCCAGGAGGGTACCGGCCTCGTCCATGAGAAGGGCACGGCAGTTATACAGTAAAGTCTTGTTCATGTTTCGTTACCTCAAAGGGCTTCCAGGCAGGACAGGAGGAGCTTGGAGAACTTGTCCCGGGCGGCAGCGGCGGCCTCCAGGACCTCCTCCTCGCTGAGGGGCTGGGGCAGGACGCCGGCGCCCATGTTGGACACCAGGGTAAAGCCCAGGACCTCCATGCCGCAGTGGGCGGCGGTGATGACCTCGGGAACGGTGGACATACCCACGGCATCGGCACCCAGGAGGCGGGCCATGCGGATCTCGGCGGGGGTCTCGTACTGAGGGCCGGGGAAGTACATATAGACGCCTTCCTTCAGGTCCATGTCCAGCTTGCGGGCCTGCTTGCGGGCCAGGTCCTGGAGGGCGGGGGTGTACAGATAGCTGGAGTCGGGGAACCGGACGCCGAACTCAGGCAGGTTCTCGCCCCGGAGGGGGGACTCCATGAAGATCTTGATCTGGTCGGTGATGAGCATCAGGTCGCCGGCCTTGAACTTCCAGTTGACGCCGCCGGCGGCGTTGGTGACAAAGAGGGTGTCGCAGCCCAGCAGCCGCAGGACACGGACGGCGTAGCTGACCTCCTCATAGGAGTAGCCCTCGTAGTGGTGCATACGGCCCTGCATGACGGCAACGGGCTTGCCTGCCAGGGTGCCGAAGACCAGCTGACCCTTGTGGCCGGGGGCGGTGGACGCCTTGAAGTGGGGGATCTCACCATAGGGGACCACGATGGGGTTTTCCACCACGTCTCCCAGGTAGCCCAGGCCGGAGCCCAGGACCATGGCCACCTTGGGCTGGAAGGAGCCCAGCTTGGCGCGCAGATAGTCCGCGCTCTGCTGATATTGCGCATAGGTAAAGTTCATATGTTGATAACCTCCATGTTTCTTTGGTCAGTCCGGGAAGACTTCGGACAGGTCGATCCAGC
>JAFXCU010000113.1 GCA_017521345.1 Ruminiclostridium sp.
AAGGCGGCGGAGAAGGCCCGGCGGAGCTGGTTCCAGAGGTGCCGCAGGCTTTCCGGGGTGTGCTTGGAGACGTAAGCCCGCAGGTTGGGGTAGTCAGAGGCCGTAAAGAACCAGGCCAGCAGGAAAAAGAGGAAGGCCAGCACAAAGGAGGAGATGCTCCGGGCCGCCGAGGTGGTCTTGGGGACCAGTTTGGAGGCCAGCTCATTCAGCCAGGCCAGAAGCCGGTCAGACAGGTCGTGGACGATATCCTGGATGTTGGAGGGGAAGTGGGCCAGGACCTGGTCAAACATGGTCCCCAGCTCCCGGTAGATCCCCTGGAAGGTCTCCCACAGGCGGTCCCAGTCCTGATAGAGGGCGTAAACTTCCCGCCAGCCCTTAACGGCCAAAGCCGCAACGATGCCGCCCAGGGCGCCCACCACCACCAAAATCATCACCAGAGCCAGAAAGCCCCGGGATATTTTCCACCGGTTGTGGAAAAAACGGAGGATAGGCTCGGTAACGGCTGTAAAGAGAAGGGCCAGCAGAAAGGGCATCACCAGCTCCAGAAGGGTAAAGCCCATGAGCAGGCCAAAGGCCAGCACCAGCAAAAAAATCAAGGTACGAATGCCCAGCCGCATCCAGAGGAGCCTTCTCTGAGGGCCGATGAGAGGGGTGTATTCCATAACGATTCCTTTCCGGGTCATTGTATCATCCCAGTACTCTCCGCAGTATACCCGGTATTTGTGAAGAAATCATGTCCTGCCTGTGAAAAAATGACAGGTTTCCACATAGTTTCCCCATTCTGGGGAAAATAAAAAACCGTCTGAATGATTCAGACGGTTTTTATTGAACCAGATTAGATCTTGTTCAGGCGCAGAGTCATCTTGCTCTTGCGGTTAGCTGCAGTGTTCTTGTGCAGCAGACCACGTGCAGCAGCCTGATCCACAGCCTTGACGGCCTCTTTGTATCTCTTATCGGCCTCGACGCGGTTGCCTTCGTTGATAGCAGCGTCAAAATACTTCAGCTGAGTCTTCAGTGCGGACTTAGCGGCCTTGTTTCTTGCAGCCTTTGTCTGATTGACCAGAACACGCTTCTTTGCAGACTTGATATTCGGCAAACCAAACACCTCCTCCGAATACATCAAAATTTAGTCACAAAAGTACTGTGCGAGAATGTATTCTAGCACAATGTTTTTGAAATTGCAAGCATTTTTCGCAAAAAATTCGATTTTTTACATAATTTTTTGAAAAATGCTAAGAATAGTGGCAGAAATGCAACACTTCCACCATATCTGGTGGTCAACAGGAGGAATCACCCCATGACCAACGGCAGAAAAATCGATCTGGCCCTGGAAGCAAAGGAATTTGCGGAGGGCTCGGCAGAAAAAACTTCCCGCCTTTCCGGCGTCCGGGCAGAGGAGGATACCCTCTTTGGTCTGCCCCTGACCCGGGTGCGTATTCTGGACGAGAGGGGGGAAGCCGCCCTGGGAAAGCCCCAAGGGACCTACCTGACCCTGGACCTGCCCCAGCTGCCCCGGGACCGGGATGAGATCCTGAAAACCGCCCGGGCGGTGGCCGCCATGCTGGAGGAGCTGCCCGCCTTTCCCCGGAAGGGCCTGGCCCTGGTGGTGGGGCTGGGAAACCGTCAGATCACCCCGGATGCCATCGGTCCCAAAACCACCGACGCCCTCCTGGTGACCCGGCATCTGGTGAAAAACCTGTCAGAGCAATTTGCCGATCTGCGGCCGGTGGCCGCCCTGGCTGCCGGAGTCACAGGGACCACCGGGATGGAGAGCGGAGAGATCGTTGGGGCTATGGTGAAAAAACTGAAGCCCGCCTGCCTCATCGCCGTGGATGCCCTGGCGGCCCGCCGCCAGGAGCGGGTCTGCCGGACCATCCAGGTGGCCGACACAGGGATCGTCCCCGGCTCCGGGGTGGGCAACGCCCGGATGGCCCTGGATGAAAAGACTTTGGGCATCCCGGTGCTGGCTGTGGGGATCCCCACGGTGGTGGACGCCGGGACCCTCTGCATGGATCTCATGGAGGAAAACGGTCAGGATTTTGACCCCGCCGTCTTCCGGACTGAGGGGGCCGAGTGGTTCGTGACCCCCCGAAATGTGGACCAGCAGGTGTCCATCCTGTCCCGTATTTTGGGCCTGGGGATCAGCACGGCACTCCATGTGGATTTTTCTGTGGAAGATGTGGAAAAGTGGACCTCATAAGGGACTCACGCCTTGAAAATCCTAGAAAAGTTTTCCACAGGCGGGCAGGAAAATGGGACATCAGCCCAGAAGAAATTTCTCCAGCTCAGCAAAAGACCCATGGGGCTGATTGGAGATATCCTTCCCCTCCTTGTTGATGAGGCAGTCGGTGAGGAAGAAGACATCCATCCCCAGCGCCCTGGCGGCGCCGTCCTCGGTGACGTCGTTGCCCACCATGAGGCAGGCCTTGGGGTCCAGACCCAGCTTGGTCAGGATCTCCTCATAGTATTTGGGGTTGGGCTTGGAGAAGGAGGAATTCTCATAGGTGGTGTAGAGGAGGAAGTCCTCGGGCTCCAGCCCGGCCCAGCGGATGCGGCTCTGGGTGGCGATGGCCGGGAAGATGGGGTTGGTGGCCAGCACCACCTGGTACCCGGCCCTCTTCAGTTTTTCCACAATTTCCTTGGATTCTGGGGAAAACCCGCAGACTTTTTTGGCGTTCTGGAACTCATTGGCGTAGAATTCCTCAAAAACGGGGATGTATTCCCGCACCTTTTCCCCATAGATGTGGGAAAATTCCGTCCAGAAAGCCTCCTCATTGGTGACGGAGCCATCGTTCTTCACCATGGCGGCCACACCTGCCCAGATGTTCCCGGCCAGAGCCTTGGGGTCAAAGCCGAAGGGGGCCAGCTTCACAGCCAGGTCCTTGAAGTAGGTGTAGGTGAACTGGTCCTGGTCCATGGGCAGCAGGGTACCGTCCAGGTCGAAGAGAATGGTGGTGTATTTGCTCATAGGGTCTCCTTTTTATTTTTCGAAAAAGACAAGTCTTTTTCGAAAATAGGGATTGCAGTCCGCTGCATGCAGGGGCAAAGCCCCCACACTGGCGGCCTGAGAAGAATGTTCTCCGACGTACATGCCGCCGGAGAACATAATTTTATCCTCTTCGCTGCCTGCGGGCAGCGAACTCTGCGAGGCTATTTTACTTAAACTTCTTGCTCTCCGCCACGGCCAGTTCGTCGCAGCGGTTGTTGTAGGGGTTGGAGGCGTGACCCTTCACCCAGTGATACGTGAGCTTGTGGATCTGGGTGAGCCGCAGAAGCTCCTCCCACAGGTCGGGGTTCAGGGCGGGCTTCTTGTCGCTCTTCACCCAGCCCTTCTTTTTCCAGCCCCAGGCCCAGCCCTTTTCCAGGGCGTCAATGACATACTTGGAGTCGGAGTACAGATCCACGGCGCAGGGCTCCTTCAGCAGGGACAGGGCGGCGATCACCGCCGTCAGCTCCATCCGGTTGTTGGTGGTGGCAGGGTCCCCGCCGGAGATCTCCTTCTTGTGCTGGCCGTACATGAGCACGGCCCCCCAGCCGCCGGGGCCTGGGTTGCCGGAACATGCACCATCTGTATAGATCGTTACCTGCTTCACTGCTGGTCCTGCTCCTTGGCAGCCTGTTCAGCGGCCTTTCTGGCCTCCTTCTTGGCATCATATCTGGCGAAGATCAGCAGACCCACGCCCACGCAGAAGAAGAAGATGGCCATACCCAGATACAGGGCGCTGCCCTCCATGCCGATGGCAGGGATGACTTCAAACACAGTGCGATAGATGATGATGGCACTGATCACAGCCATGATCAGGCCGCCCACATAAAAAAGCTTACGAAACTGTCTATCCATGTTTTTCCTCCTGTTTAGGACTCGGCAGCGCCGTCGTCCATTTCCTTGTCCACCCGGGCCAGGGCGATGACCTTGCTGTCGGGGGAGACACGCATGACCCGGACGCCCTGGGCGGTGCGGTTGTAGATGTTGATGTCGGCGGCGGCCATGCGGATGATGGTTCCGTCGTCGGAGATGATCATGATGTCGTCGTCCTCATGGACGGTCTGGACGGCGGCCACCTTGCCGATCTTGTCGGTGACCTGATGGCCCTTGATGCCCAGGCCGCCGCGGTGCTGTGGCTCGCCGGTGGAGCGGATGAACTCCTCCATGGCGGTCCGCTTGCCGAAGCCGTTCTCGGTGATGGTCAGCAGGGTGCGCTCGGGGTGTGCCCGGACGCCGCCCACTACATAGTCACCCTCTCTCAGCTTGATGCCGCGAACGCCCACAGCGGTGCGGCCCATGGGCCGGACATCGGTCTCCCGGAAGCAGATGGACATGCCGTCGTGGGTGGTGATGAGGATGTTCATGTCGCCGTCGGTCTCCCGGACGGAGATGAGCTCATCC
>JAFXCU010000114.1 GCA_017521345.1 Ruminiclostridium sp.
AGCCTGGATCTGTTCGAGCGCATGAAGAACGGTGAGTTCCAGGAAGGTCAGTACACCCTGCGTGCCAAGATCGACCTGGCCTCCGGCAACTTCAACATGCGTGACCCCGCTCTGTACCGCATCCGCTACATCGAGCATCACCGGCAGGGCACCAAGTGGTGCATCTTCCCCATGTACGACTTTGCCCATCCTATCCAGGACGCTCTGGAGGGCATTACCCACTCTCTGTGCTCCCTGGAGTATGAGAACCATCGTCCCCTGTACGACTGGGTGGTGGACAACTGCGACCTGCCCAGCAAGCCCCGTCAGATCGAGTTCGCCCGCCTGGGCATCAACTACACCGTCATGTCCAAGCGTAAGCTCCGCCTGCTGGTGGAGGAGGGCATGGTCTCCGGTTGGGACGACCCCCGTATGCCCACTCTGTGCGGTCTGCGCCGCCGTGGCTATACCCCCAAGTCCATCCGTAATTTCTGCGAACGCATCGGCGTGTCCAAGGTGGACTCCACCGTGGACTGGGCCTTCCTGGAGTCCTGCCTGCGTGATGATCTGAACGAGTCTGCCCAGCGTGTCATGGCCGTTCTGGACCCCGTGAAGCTGACCATCACCAACTATCCTGAGGGCCAGAGTGAGGAGATCATGGTGGAGAACAACCCCCTGGATCCCGAGGCCGGCGAGCGTGCGGTCACCTTCTCCCGTCACCTGTACATTGAGGCAGATGACTTCATGGAGGAGCCCATTCCCAAGTACAAGCGCCTGACCCCCGGTGGCCTGGAATGCCGTCTGAAGGGCGCTTACCTGATCCGTCCCACCGGCTGCGTCAAGGACGAGAATGGCAAAGTCATTGAGGTCCTGTGCGAGTATGATCCCGAGTCCAAGGGCGGCAACCCCGCCGACGGCCGGAAGGTCAAGGGCGCTACCATCCACTGGGTGGACGCAGAGACCGCTGTGGATGCTGAGGTCCGTCTGTATGACTACCTCTTCTCTGATCCCGCTCCCGATGGTGCAGACAAGAACTTCCTGGACTTCCTGAATCCTGAGAGCCTGAAGGTCCTCACCGGCTGTAAGGTGGAAAAGAGCCTGGCAGAGACTCCCATGCCCGAGAAGGGAAAGACCGCTGTGGGCTTCCAGTTCATGCGCCAGGGCTACTTCTGCCTGGACAACCGGGATGCCGCTCCCGGCAAGCTGGTCTTCAACCGCAGCGTTTCCCTGAAGGACAGCTTCAAGAAGAAGTGATTTTGGAATATTTCGGCAGGGAAAAAGTCCAAATTCCCTTGCGAAATGCAAAAGAATCTGCTATAATATATTAGATTCTGTATGTGTATTCCTTAGGGATATGCGTTCCTGTATAGGAGTGTTTTCACCGTTATGAAGAAGAATGAAACCAAAGGGGTAAAAACCAAGGCAGCGGATACGCGCAGCCAGAAGGAACAGATGGAGGACCGTGCCTTTAACCGGATGCTCCTCTGGCTGGCTGGTACCGTTCTGACCGAAGTTGTTCTGCTCCTCGTCAATCGTTACTATATCCACGCTCGTGTGGAAGAGCTGGAGCATCTGGCAACCATCCATACCATCCTGGGCATTGCACCCATCGCAGGCGTGGTCCTCTTTGCCGGCTTCCTGTACTGGGGCCTCCAGCAGAGAAAGAAGGGAGATGCCCACAAGGATGGCATCATCCAGATCATCCTGGCTGCAGCATTCCTGGTCATGGGCTTTGGGGCCTACGGTATGCGCCTGTACGGTGCTGCTGCAGCACCCCTGATCCTGGGCATCGTGCCCGGCCTGGGCGTGCTGATGCTGGTCTTCTACCTGTACCAGAAGGAGTTCTTTGGCTGTGCCTTCGTGGGTGGCCTGGGGATCCTGGGTCTGTGGGTCTACCGCACCATTGGCGGCGGCGCCCACTACTACCTGTACCTGGTGCTGGCGCTGGTGGTCGTGGCAGCCGGTCTGGCTCTGGCCCTGAAGCTGAAGAAGAACGACGGCGTCCTGGAGATCCGGGGCAAGAAGGTGGCTCTGCTCCAGCCCGGTGCAGCCTACCCCACCTACTACATCACCACTGCGGTCACCGCAGTTCTGCTGATCGCACCTCTGACCCTGGGCGCAGCTGTCGCCTACTACGCCATCTGGGTGATGGCAGCCTGGCTGTTCATCCTGGCTGTGTACTTCACCTCCAAACTGATGTAATAACAAAAATGCCTGCTGGCTGAGCCAGCAGGCATTTTTTACAGTTCCCAACCAATGAGAAGACAACCGTCCTCTACACATATTTCCACGGTTTCTCCCTGGAAGTGGTTGCTTACACCCAGGGGAAAGAATGCGTCCAGGTCTCCGTTCTCCAGGCTGTACTTGGCCCCGCAGATGGACACCCCGTGGGCCGTCGGCCCCAGGCAGAACACCGAGAAGATCCCCTCCTCCCGGGCGGGCAGGGTGACGGAGCCGTTCCGGATGGCGGTGAACACAAAGGTCTCATCATAGAGATATCCCTGGGCCCCGTGTTGGGCCAGATACCCCAGTCCTTGAAGGTTGGCCAGGGTGTGGTCCATGCGCCCGCCGGTGCCGCCGTATAAATGGAAGGTTCTGAATCCCTTCTCCAGTCCCAGCTTGATGGCCAGCATGGAGTCGGTGTCGTCCTTCTCCACCGGGAAGGTCTGGGTCTCCAGGGCAGGGGGGAGGGTCTCCAGGGAGTCAAAGTCCCCCAGCAGCAGGTCAGGTGTCAGGCCGATGGCCTGGCAGTGACGGTACCCCCCGTCAGCAGCAAGAACAAAATCCTCCTCTCTGGGAGGCTGAGTCAGGCCGTAGAATGGCCCGGCACCGATGATATAGAAAGCGGAGTCAGACATGAGCGGTCTCCTTTCGTGTCAGGTGTCAGTGATATTATCCTACCACGTTCCCGTTCACTTGACCAGAGGGGAATTCTCTGATACACTAAACAAACTGCAGAAAAAGGAGGAGAGGCCTGTGATCAAAGGCGCAATATTCGATGCAGACGGCACCCTGATCGATTCCATGGGCATGTGGGACACAGTGGGGGAGCGGTACCTGGCCTCCCTGGGCGTTGCGGCCCGCCCGGGCCTTCGTGCTATCCTGTTTCCCATGACCCAGCTGGAGGGTGCCGTGTACATGAAGGAGGCCTACGGCCTCTCCCAGAGCCACCAGGAGATCATGGAGGGCATCAATGCCACGGTCTGGGACTTCTACCGCCATGAGGTCAAACCGAAGCCCGGTGCGGCAGACTTTCTCCGGGCCCTCCGGTCCAGAGGGATCCCCTGCTCCCTGGCCACTAACACCGACCGGGGGCCTATC
>JAFXCU010000115.1 GCA_017521345.1 Ruminiclostridium sp.
ATTAAGAATCCCCCGCCCCACGATTATGACTATTTCCGCAGCTTCGCCGAGGCCTATGACCACCTTCTCACCATCGACACCCACAAGCCCTTCACCGACCCCGCCGTGCGCGGCGTAGTGGAGCGCATAGCCCCCGAGTACCTGTGCCACGAGCTGTCGGCAAAGGACAACGCTGAAAAAGCAGAGTTCACCCGCCTGCAAAACGCCGTTTTGGACGGTAAGATTTAAGGCGCAGCAGACAAGTTCCTGCAAGTTTTACGCCCTACGCCTGCAAGTTTTGCCTGCTTTTTGCCATAACTGTAGATCTTGTTCTATTTTACGCGACCGAGTTTGTGGCATTTCTTTATTTACAGTATTGAATAAAAATGGTAAAATTTTTTCTACCCCTGCACCGGAGCCCAAGGAGGAGGTCCCTGAGGACGCCCCCACCTCCACCGCCTACGTCTGGCCCGTCCAGGGGGAGGTCCAGCGGGACTTCAGCCTGGAGGTCTTCGCCTATGACGACACCATGGGGGACTGGCGGACCCACGCCGGCCTGGACATTGCCGCCCAGGTGGGGGACCCTGTGTGCGCCAGCGGCAAGGGGACGGTCACCGATGTGAGCCTGGACCCCATGCTGGGCCAGACCGTCACCGTGGACCACGGCACCGGGATGCAGACCTATTACGCCAACCTGGCCGAGGATGTGAAGGTCCAGGTGGGGGACGAGGTGACAGCCGGAACGGTGCTGGGGGCAGTTGGCACCACCGCCCTCTCCGAGAGCGCCAGCCCCAGCCACCTGCACTTTGAGATGATCGAGTACGATGTGTCCATTGATCCCCTGCATTATCTGCATTAAAACGAAAAGCGCCCATCCGGGCGCTTTTTTGTTTGACTATAAATCTCCCTCGTAATCGGTAGGAGCCATTCACGAATGGCCCGCCAACGTAGGTTGTGGAACAGCGTGGGTGGGCGGATGACCACATCCGCCCGATCTCTGAAGGGTACGAATATTGCCAGATAGAAAAACAAGCCCCCGAGCGAACTAGGGTGCTGCGTGTGTTGTTCCGTTAGAACCTATCACCAAATTCAGATTGATCACCTCGTACTCGCCGTTGTCAGCAACGGTGTACTTCACGAAGTCGTGGACATACTGAACGGTTCTGTCCCAACCAACCTGGGGGTTGCCATCAACTCTGACAAACTCTGCCTCACCGGTAGCGGGATCAACAATACGGCCCTGAATGTAGGAGTCGTGGCCGTTGGGAACGTTAGCATAGCTCTCGCAGAAGGTGAAGAACTACCAATGACCTCAACCTGGCCGATCAGGTTGCCGCTGTAGCCGATGGCACGCAGGAATGCAGCCAGGGACAGAGACAGAGACATAGCCATTGCCAGAACCAGCGCCAGAACCTTCTTCTGTGTTCCATCCTGTCTGATCGGCCTTCATTAAGGCAGCATACATTTCGATTTTTTCAGCCCCGAAGATGCTCCTCTTCCTGGTCGACCCCAGCATCCGATGCCATTTCCCGGATTTCCTGCGCTTGGTATTTTGCAGGTATTACATCAACTAATATCTCACGATGCAGGAAAACTTTCAGAACTCGTGCAAAGGTTGCAAGAAATGCTAAAAAATCGCACAAAAAATTGTCCTCTATTGCATGAATAGACTTGTAAACGAACAATTTTAGGATTATAATTAGTACGAACGTGTTTATGGAATGCAGGCAATGGGCGGTCCAGCCGCCGCATTGCCCAACGATAAGGAGTGAAAGCAAATGACCGAGTTTACCTCTGGTGTTGATCTTTCCTTGATGGAAGGCGTACTCCGCCAGTATCAGGATGATTCCACCAGCCTGATCATGATCCTGCAGCAGGCCCAGTCCATCTACGGCTACCTGCCCCAGGAAGTGATCTACCATGTGGCCGAGCGCACCGGCAACAGCCCCGCTAAGGTCATGGGTGTGGCTACTTTCTATAGCTACTTCCAGCTGGCCCCCCTGGGCAAGTACAACATCATGCTGTGCGAAGGCACCGCCTGCCACGTCAACGGCGCAGAGCGCATCCGCACCGCCATCACCCAGGAGCTGGGCATCCACAACGGCGAGACCACTGAGGACGGCCTGTTCACCCTCAGCGAAGTGGCTTGCCTGGGCTGCTGCTCTCTGGCTCCCGTTATGATGATCAACGGCGAGACCTACGGCAACCTGACCCCTGAGAAGACCATCAACATCCTCCGCGGCCTGCGCCAGCGTGAGGAGGGCGGCGGTATCCGCATCATGGTTGGCCAGGGCAGCTGCGGCGTGTCCGCAGGTGCAGCCCGTGTGGCAAAGGTCCTGTCCGGCCATATGGTCCCCACCGATACCTTCACCGTGGAAAAGACCGGTTGTATCGGTATGTGCTACCTGGAGCCCATCGTTGACATCTACGAAGACGACAAGCTCCTGCACCGCCTGGTCCGCGTCAACGAAGTGGACGCCCTGGGCATCGTGGAAGCTGTCCGTAAGAAGGACTTCTCCAAGCTGGAGGCCATGTTCATCAGCGACGAGGACGCTCGCTTCCTGAAGAAGCAGACCCGTGTGGCTCTGGGCCACTGCGGCGTCATCGACCCCACCAGCATCGACGACTATATCAAGCACGACGGCTACAAGGCCCTGGACAAGGCTCTGCAGATGACCCCCGAAGAGGTCATCGAGGAGATCAAGGTCTCCGGTCTGGCCGGCCGCGGCGGCGCAGGCTTCCCCACCTGGTTCAAGTGGGACGCTGCCCGCAAGGCAGAGGGCGAGAACAAGCACATCATCTGTAACGCCGACGAGGGCGACCCCGGCGCATTCATGGACCGTGCTGTCATCGAGTCCGACCCCCATACCCTCATCGAAGGCATGCTGATCGGCGCATACGCCATCGGCGCCACCGATATGTATGTGTACATCCGCGCAGAGTATCCTCTGGCTGTGGAACACCTGGGCCAGGCCATCGAGCAGGCCCGCGCAAGAGGCCTGCTGGGTGAGAACATCCTGGGCACCGGCTTCTCCTGCGACCTGAACATCAAGATCGGCGCAGGCGCCTTCGTCTGCGGCGAGGAAACTGCTCTGATCGAGTCCATGGAAGGCAAGCGCGGCATGCCCCGCCTGAAGCCTCCCTTCCCCGCACAGAGCGGCTATCTGAACGAGCCCTCCAACATCAACAACGTGGAGACCTTCGCCAACGTTCCCTGGATCCTGCGCAACGGCGGCGCTGCTTTCGCTGCTATGGGCACCGAGAACTCCAAGGGCACCAAGGTCTTCGCTCTGACCGGTAAGGTCCAGCGCGGCGGTCTGGTGGAAGTCCCCATGGGCAACAGCCTGAAGGACGTCATCTTCGACATCGCCGGCGGCATCAAGAACGACCGCAAGTACAAGGCAGTCCAGATGGGCGGCCCCTCCGGCGGCTGTATCCCCGCCGAGCTGGTGGATACCTTCATCGACTACAAGGCCCTGTCCGCAACCGGCGCTATCATGGGCTCCGGCGGCATGGTCGTTATGGACGACTCCACCTGTATGGTCAACATCGCCCGCTTCTTCCTGGACTTCACCGCCCGTGAGTCCTGCGGTAAGTGCGTCCCCTGCCGTATCGGTACCACCCGTATGATGGAGATCCTGAACCGCATCTGCGAAGGCAACGGCCAGGAAGGCGACATCGAGCTGCTGGAAGAGCTGTGCGTTTCCATCAAGGACGGCGCTCTCTGCGGCCTGGGTCAGACCGCTCCCAACCCCGTTCTGACCACCATCCGCTACTTCCGCCACGAGTATGAGGCTCACATCCGGGACAAGAAGTGCCCCGCCTGCGAATGTTCCGCTCTGCTGACCATCTCCATCGTGCCCGACAAGTGCAAGGGCTGCACCCTGTGCGCTAAGAAGTGCCCCGTGGGCTGCATCAGCGGCGACCGCAAGGAGCCTCACATCATCGATCAGGCTGCCTGCATCAAGTGCAAGCAGTGCCTGAGCTCCTGCAAGTTCGACGCCATTATCGTAGAGTAAGGAAGGAGGGTGTCATTTATGAAGAAGATCAAGATCACGATCAACGGTCAGGTCTGCACCGGCACCCCCGGCCAGACTATCCTGCAGATTGCCGAAGCCAACGGCATCCATATCCCCAACCTGTGCCACAACGACCAGCTGAAGCATTATGGCGGCTGCTCCCTGTGCGTGGTTGAGGCTGAAAACAGCCCCAAGCTGCTGCGTGCCTGCTCCACCATTGCTGCTGACGGCCAGGTGATCTACACCGAGTCCGAGCGCGTGGTCCGCACCCGCAAGACCAGCATCGAGCTGCTCATGAGTGACCACGAGGGCGACTGCCGTGGTCCCTGCGTCCTGAAGTGCCCCGCCAGCGTCAATGCCCAGGGCTATATCCAGGCGATCGCTCGCGGCGACGACAAGGAAGCTGTCCGCATCCTGAAGGAGAGACTGCCCATCCCCGCCTCCATCGGCCGTGTCTGCCCCCATCCCTGTGAGGGCGGCTGCCGCCGTCAGATGGTGGAAGAGGCCATCTCCATCTCTTACCTGAAGTATTTCGCCGCTGACAATGTCATTGCTCAGGGCGGTTACCTGCCCCCCAAGGCTGCCTCCACCGGCAAGCGCGTGGGCATCATCGGCGGCGGCCCCGGCGGCCTGACCGCAGCTTACTACCTGTCCCTCCAGGGCCACCGCGTCACCATCGTGGACGCTATGCCCCAGATGGGCGGTATGCTGCGCTACGGCATCCCCGAGTACCGTCTGCCCAAGAAGGTCCTGGATGCTGAGATCGACGAGATCGCATCCCTGGGCGTTGCCATGAAGAACAACTACCGCATCGGCGTGGACGCCACCTTCGAGGAATTCAAGAGCCAGTATGATGCAGTGGTGGTCGCCATCGGCGCATGGTCCAGCATGCCCGTGGGCTGCCCCGGCGAGGAGCTGGAAGGCGTCATGGGCGGCATCGAGTTCCTGCAGAAGGTTGCTCAGGGCCAGCCCGTTGACATCGGCGACAAGGTCGCTGTTGTGGGCGGCGGCAACACCGCCATGGACGCCTGCCGCACCGCAGTCCGTCTGGGTGCCAAGGAAGTCTATGTTGTCTACCGTCGTACCGAGAAGGAAATGCCCGCAGAGCAGCTGGAGATCGACGAGGCCCGCGAGGAAGGCGTCATCTTCAAGTTCCTGACCAACCCCGACTGCATCGTGGGCGAGGATGGCAAGGTCACCGAGATCAAGCTCCAGGTCATGGAGCTGGGCGAGCCCGACGAGTCCGGCCGCCGTGCACCCAAGCCCGTTCCCGGCAAGTTCGAGATCCTGCCCGTCACCTCCGTCATCGCTGCTATCGGCCAGAAGGCCAACGTGGCCGGCTTCGAGGGCATCGAGCTGAACCGCAAGGGCATCATCTCCGCTGATGAGACCAGCTTCCGCACTTCCATGCCCGGCGTCTTCGCTGTGGGCGATGCCACCAACAACGGTGCATCCATCGCTATCGAGGCCATCGGCGAGGCTCGCCGCTGCGCCAAGGTGGTGGGCCTGTATCTGGAAGGCGTGGAGGTCCCCTATCGCAAGACCTACCTGTCCGTCAAGGAAGTTGGCCCCGAGCACTTCGAGGACTATATCAAGCTGCCCAGAGCCAAGATGCCCACCCGCGATCCTGAGGTCCGCAAGCACGACTTCGAGGAGATCAACCTGGGCTTCTCTGAGGCACAGGCTCGCGCCGAAGCTGCCCGCTGCCTGGACTGCGGCTGCCACGATTACGACGAGTGCCGCCTGATCCGCTGCGCTAACCTGTATGAGCTGGAGCCCGCTCGTATCGAGCGCCTGAAGGGCAAGACCCATCCCAACTTCCGGGAGAAGCGTCTGGTTGCCATCGAGCGCGACCAGGGCAAGTGCATCCTGTGCGGCCAGTGCGTCCGTATCTGCGACGAAGTGGTCGGCGCCGGCATCATCGACCTGGTTGGCCGTGGCTTCGACACCGCCATCAAGCCCGAGTTCCGCCAGAGCGACGTCATCAAGCGCTGCGTTGACTGCCTGAAGTGCGCAGAGGCCTGCCCCACCGGCGCCCTGCGGATCCGCACCAACGAACTGGTGGACGAAGACTGATCCATCTTACAAAAAGTGCCTAACCTGATTTCAAGCCCCCGAGTTCGCTCGGGGGCTTGTTTTATCCCCCGCCGCGAAACCCCTCGAAGATTGACTTCCCCCACGCAGAAGAGTATAATAGGAGGGCAAGTGACTTCCCCAATGTGAAGCAGAAAGAATGAGCGACAGCGATGAAAACATTCAACCAATTTGAAAAACTGGACCGGAAGATTGAACAGGGCATCCAGGAAGTGGAGTCCATGTCCAACCGAGACCGGTTCTTAAAAGTGGTGCAGAACAGCTTTGCCTTTGCGGTGGTCTGGGCTCTGGTCCTGAACCTCATCATCGAGACCCTGGGTCGGTTCTCCACCACGTCCGTCTGGGGCGGCATCCAGTTTGCCCTGGCAGAGCCCCTGGTGTTCTGCTACAACGCCCTGCTGATCTTCGCCACCCTCCTGGTGGCCTCTGTGTTCAAGCGGCGGATCTTTACCTTTATTATTATATCCGTCTTCTGGCTGGCCATCGGCATCATCAACGGCGTGATCCTCACCCAGCGCATGACTCCCTTCACGGTGAAGGACCTGAGCAACGTCAAGGACGGCGCCACCATCGTCACCAACTACCTGGCCCCCTGGCACATGGTCCTCATTGCCCTGGTGGCTCTGGCGGCCATCGCCGGTATGGTCCTGCTGTTCGTCAAGGGCCCCAAAAAGGATCACGTGAAGCGGAAGCGGAACCTGGTGGTGGTGATCCTGGTCTTCGGCCTGGCCCTGATGTCCACCTCCTTCATGATCAGGATCAACAAGGTGGAGACCTTCTTCGGCAACCTGGCCTATGCCTACCGGGACTACGGCGTGGTCTACTGTTTCATCAACACCTGGCTGAACACCGGCATCGGCAAGCCGGCGGACTACAGCGAGGAGATGGTCCAAAACATCTTCGACCCGGACGAGCTCTCTGAGGAAGGCACCATGGCACTGCCCCAGCAGGACGTGGACGAGGAATACCCCAACATCCTCTTCCTGCAGCTGGAGTCCTTCATCGACCCGGAAGGGGTCAACTCCATCCAGCTTTCCCAGGACGCCGTGCCCACCTTCCGCCGCCTGAAGGAGGAATACTCCAGCGGTGACCTGACCGTCCCGGCCTGCGGCGCCGGCACAGCCAACGTGGAGTTCGAGGTCCTTACCGGCCTGTCGGTGAAGTTCTTCGGCCCCGGCGAGTACCCCTACAAATCCGTACTGAAGGACAAGCCCGCCGAGAGCCTGGCCTTCGACCTGAAGAGCCTGGGCTTCGCCGCCCACGCCATCCACAACCACCGGGCGGTCTTCTACAACCGGAACACGGTCTTTGCCAACATGGGCTTTGACACCTTCACCAGCGTGGAATACATGAACTATGTCCGCCGAACCCCCAAGAACTGGGCCAAGGACAAAGTGCTCATCGGCTGCATCACCGACGCCCTGGCCTCCACGGAGGAGCGGGACATGATCTACACCATTTCCGTCCAGGGCCACGGCAAGTACCCCTCCAAGGAGACCTTGACGGACCCGGTGATCCGGGTGACCGACGCCCCCGACGAGGACCTGAAGTGGAGATGGGAATACTACGTGAACCAGCTCTATGAGATGGACCAGTTCCTGGCGGAGCTCACCGAGACCCTGTCTGCCTGGGAGGAGCCTGTGGTCCTGGTGCTCTACGGGGACCACATCCCGGCCATCGACCTGACCGAGAACGACCTGGACAGCCGGGACATGTATGAGACCGAGTACGTCATCTGGTCCAACTTTGACATGGAGAAGAAGGATGAGAACCTGCACACCTACCAGCTGACGTCCCACGTGATGGAACGTCTGGGCATGGAGGTGGGCACCACCTTTACCTACCAGCTGAACCACAACCACAGCGAGACCTACCTGCAGGATCTGAAGACCCTGGGCTACGACATGCTGTACGGCAGCTACTACATCTACGGCGGTGAGAACCCCTTTGAAGCCACCGACCTTCAGATGGGCGTCCGGGAGATCAAAGCCAACTACATCGTCCGAATCGCCGGAAAGTACTACATCATGGGCGAGAACTTCACCCCCTACAGCAAGGTCACCCTGGATGGGAAGGAACTGAAAACCAACTACATGGGTGAGCGTATGCTGGAACTTCGGGAGGATGTGGACCCGGAGGAAGCAGAAAACCTAAAGGTAAGCCAGATCGAGACCAAAAGCAACGAGATCCTGAGTACCACAGAATAATGCGTCAAGCCCCGCAGACGAAAGTCTGCGGGGCTTGTTTTATGCTGATATGAAAAGGTTATTCCTCTGTTTTGTTTGCCTTGTAGAACCGATAGGAGGCCACGGTGGGCACCAGGATCATCACCAGAAGGATGGCCAGCAGGAC
>JAFXCU010000116.1 GCA_017521345.1 Ruminiclostridium sp.
CACCTGCCACAGCCAGCCGGGCGGGGGCATCCTCATTGCGGTAAAGGGAGCCCCTGAGGCCGTCCTGGCCCGGTGTACCCACATCCTGGGGCCCTCCGGCCCCCGGCCCATCACCCGGGGGGACCGGCTGGCTATCCAGTCGGAGAACAGCCGTCTGGCGGGACGGGCCCTCCGGGTCCTGGCGGTGGCCCAGCGGGAAGTTGGCTCCCTGCCCGGGTCCTTTTCCCCCGATGAATTGGAGCGGGACCTGACCTTCGTGGGCCTCATCGGCATGATGGACCCGCCCCGGCCTGAGGTCCGCCAGGCGGTGGACCGCTGCACCCGGGCCGGGGTGCGGCCCGTCATGATCACCGGGGACCACAAGGACACCGCCGTGGCCATTGCCCGGGACCTGGGGATCTATACCCCCGGCAGCCGGGCGGTGGACGGCATGGGCCTGGACTTTCTCCCTCAGGAGACTTTGGAGGAGGAGATCGAATCCTTTTCTGTCTTTGCCCGGGTGACCCCGGAGCACAAGATGCGCATCGTGAAGGCCCTCCAGAAGAAGGGCCACGTGGTGGCCATGACCGGGGACGGGGTCAACGACGCCCCGGCTCTCAAGGCGGCGGACATCGGCTGCGCCATGGGCCGCACCGGCACCGACGTGGCCAAGGGGGCGGCGGACATGATCCTCACCGACGACAACTTTGCCACGGTGGTGGCGGCGGTGGAGCAGGGGAGAGGGATCTACGCCAACATCCGCAAGGCCATCCACTACCTCCTCTCCTGCAACATCGGGGAGATCATCACCATCTTCCTGGCCACCCTCCTCCACTTTCCCCAGGCTCCGCTGACCCCGGTGCAGCTCCTGTGGCTGAACCTGGTCACCGATTCCCTGCCTGCCCTGGCCCTGGGGGTGGAGCCGGTGGAGGAGTCCGTCATGGACCGGCCTCCCAGAGGGAAGGAGGAGGCCCTGTTCTCCAAGGCCTTCTCCCTGCGGCTGGCCTGGCAGGGAGCCATGGTGGGAGGGCTGACCCTGGCGGCCTACGGCCTGGGGGTCTATCTCACCGGGGATTTTGCCGTGGCCAACACCATGGCTTTCGCTGCCCTGACCCTCTGCCAGCTCTTCCACGCCTTTGATGTGCGCAGTGAGGAGACCTCCCTGTTCCGTCTGGGGATTCTCTCCAACGGGGCCATGAACAAGGCCTTTCTCGTTGGTCTGGCCCTCCAGCTGGCCGTCCTTCTCCTGCCACCCCTGCAGAATGCCTTTGGGGTGGTCCCTCTGGACCCCGCCTGCTGGCTGACCCTTCTGGCCCTGGCCGTCACCCCCGTGGTGGTGTGCGAAGGGGAGAAGGCGGTAAGGAGGGGAAGGAAGGCAGAACAGAAGGAAACGATTTCGGTATGACCCTGCCGGCCCGTTGTAGGGGCCGATGACCACATCGGCCCGCCAACGTGGCGGTTTCGCACCACCTTTCTCCAAAACGAACAAACGAAAAAGCCCGCGAAGGTCATTCGCGGGCTTTGGTGCGTTTATGGGGCCTCCACGGGGATGGTCAGGTCCCCGATGGTGATGCTCTCGATGGTGTCCAGGGGGTAGATGGTCTCAAAGGTGTCGGAAACGATGGCGTGTCCCTCCTGGGAAATGTCGCCGTCTAGGAACAGAGGAGTGGAGGAGCCATCGGTAAAGTTCAGGCTGAGGTACATGGCGGAATCGGTCAGCAGGTCAATGATGGCCCAATATTCCAGGTCTTCCCCTGGGGGATATGCCGTGGCCGGGTCATATCGGTCAGCCAGGGACTCCATGTCCATTGTGTAGTCATACTCCAGATGGAAGGAAAGGGGGGAGATGCGAAGGGCAGTGATGGTGCCGGTGGCCTCCTGATGGTGGAAGGTCTGGCCTGTGGGCAGGGCCAGGGCCGACGGCTCATAGTTCAGGTCAAAGGTCAGATCCCAGGTGCCCCGGACCAGAGGTATCTGGTTTTCCACCCAGTCCCCCTGGAGTGTAACGAACATTTCGTGGGAATACAGATTGACAAAGGTCACATGGACGGTTTCTTTCAGCTGTATGGGGGACAGAGGGTAGGTCCAGCTTTCCAGGAAGTAGAGGGTC
Source organism: Ruminiclostridium sp. (assembly GCA_017521345.1). The sequence goes on from JAFXCU010000116.1 coordinate 2,090, forward strand.
GTGTCGGACACATCAAAGTCCAGGAAGTTCGATCCCCCATATCCAAACGTGCCGGAGAAAGTATCCTCAGGAAATTCTACCATATTCAGTGCTGTGTCATTGGCTTCAAATAAGAGGGTGTTATCTCCGTTGGATACCCGAGCGGTCTCTTCAGAGGGGGGGATAAGGGGATCCCCGTTATCCCGGGTGATGGAATAGAGGATGCTTACGCTGTGGGTGTCCCCCATGACACCCTCGGCCGTGATGGTCACCCCATTGTGGGTGTCGCTGACACCGATGGGGGTAAACAGTTCCTCAATGATTTGGGTCTGGGCCTGGTCGGCATTGGGGTCGATGATGTTGGCGATCACCTGGGCCAGGGCCTGAAATCCTCCGGCGGCGCAGGCGGTGATGGTCAAAGCCAGCAGGGCGGCCGCAGCCACCAGCAGTCTCTTCCTGGGCCGATGGGTGACGGTCTGGGGGCTTTCTGCCAGCAGGCGGTCCACCATGGCCTCCTTCTGCTCCTGGGTAAAGGAGAGGTCCTTCATGGTTTCACGGTAGTCTTTCATGCAAAGCCCTCCTGTTCTAATAGCGTTTTCAGCCGTTCCCGTCCCCGGCTCAGCTGGGTGTTCACCGTGGCTGGACGCAGACCCAATATGTCCGCGATCTCCTTGGCGGCGTACCCCTCAAAGTAGTACAGGTAGATGACCACCCGGTACTTGGGGGGCAGCAGCTCCAGGGCAGCCAACAGGCTCCCCTCCGACCGCTCCGGGGCTGGGACGTGCAGGGCGGCGTCCAGGGACACGGAGGTCTTTCGCCAGTGGCTCTTCAACAGGTCCTTGCAGGCGTTCACCGTGCAGCGGATCACCCAGGCCTTCTCGTGTTCCGGTGAGTCAAAGGTCCGGGGCTTTTCCAGAAATTTCAGAAAGACCGTTTGGCAGATGTCCTGGGCGTCCTGGGTCTGTTTCAGGTAGGTGTAGCTCAGACGGAGGATCAGGTCGGCGTAGGTGTGGACCAAACGCTCGGCCTCCTGGCGGCTGAGGGGTGTTTTCATGGGATCACATCCTTTCGGTGAAAGGGCCTTTCACTGAGAATACGAATGAGGGACGGGAAATCTTTCACCAGATGAGAAAAAGCCCGCAGAGGATTCTGCGGGCTTTTGGGATATCTTAGAAGTAGATGTAGTAGACCAGGGTGCCGGTGAGGACATTGCCGTTGTTCTCGGTGGCGGTGTACTGGAAGGTGTAGCCGACGAGGGGATAAGTCACGCCGCTGGTGGGGTCGGTGTAGTACTCCGTGGCGGCGTCCAGGGCGGCCTGCTGGTTGTAGGTGATCTCCACATAGCCGAAGCCGCTGGCGTCCTGGCTGATGGAAGCCAGATACTTGGAGACCTCCTGGGGGGTGTTCAGCTGGAGGGTGTTGCAGCCCATGCCGTTGACGGTGACCTTGTCCAGCCGGAAGGACTGGAAGGAGGCGGGGCTGCCCTTCACGGGGTAGAACAGGAAGGAGGCGAAGTTCTCCTTGAAGTCCAGGGGGCCGTAGTCCCACACCACCACGGTGTTGCCCCCCAGAGCACCCTGGTTGGCCAGGTAGATCAGGAGGGTCTTATCGGTGCCCTTCATGAGGGCGTAGAGAGCGTTGGCAGAGACATAGGCGGCGTCTCCCCGGAGGAACTGGGTGGTGCTGGCGTTGTAGTCGCCCTCGGTGATGCCCAGCACGTCAGAGAGTTCCCAGGGGCGCTGCCAGGAGAAGTCCTGGCCGTCCTGGTAGCCCAGAGCGCGGAGGATGAAGGTCAGGTACTGGGCGGCGTCGGCAGTGGACTTGGCGCCAAACTGGGTGGCGCTCATGCCGTTGGTCAGGCCCATGCGATAGGCATAACCCACGTAAGGCTTGGCCCAGCCCTGCAGGTCGGTGAAGGGGCTGGAGTAGTTCTTGGCCAGGGCTTCCTCCTCTTTGCCCAGCAGGCGGACCAGCATGGTCACGGCCTGGTCACGGGTGAGGGAACCGGCCAGCTCAAAATTGGGGGTGCCGTCGGGGTTGTTGCCGGTGCCCTTGAAGAGCTCCATGTTATACAGCAGCTGGGCGGCGTCCTGGGCTTCGTCTGTGGTGGCTGCCCCGGCAGGGACGGTCATGAGGCCCAGCGCCAGGGTCAGGGCCAACAGGAGAGAGATGAGTCGTTTCATAGGGGTCCTTTCTAAAATAGCAGGCCCGCGAAGGGGCCGGGATCACAGGGTCATACGCAGTTATTATAGCATAATAAAAGAAGTTGTCAAATGGAAGGGATTGGAAGGAACGGCCGCTGGGGAATAATCCAGGGTCGGTCTGCCCATACTATCCATCATCAACCAAGGAAAGGGGGCCTCACTATGGGCTGGATGGGACCCAAGGGGGCGGACATCCCGCCTCACCCCCGGCAGGAACCCCGGTTCTCCCGGGACCTGACGGAGGAGGGCATCCGATTCGTATTCAAAGACAACGTGGACTTCGACCAGCGGCCCATCCTGGTGGGGGGAGACCCGGAGAAGAAGGTCACCGTGTTTGCCATCATGGGCCAGGTCCGCTTCGAGCGGCTCAATGATTACGTCCTGCGTCCTCTGGCCATGGACCTGCGGTTCCGGGATGCCTCTCCGGAGGGGGCATTTCGGATGATGACCGAAGGGGGCATCTACGCCGGGGTGAAGGTCCTCACCACCCTGGACCAGGCGGTCTTTGAGTTGGTGGTGGGGAACGTGGTCCTCTCCTTCCCGGCGGCGGGGAAGATGCTCTCCTGCTTCACCATCACCGAGGAGAAGCGGGCGGTGGGCAAGCCGGAGAACGAGCCCTCCATCAAGGGGGCCATGGACTCCTTCGTGGAGTCCCTCCGGACCAACACCTCCCTGGTGCGCCGGCGGCTCCGTGCCCCGGAGCTGAAGGTCCAGGAGGTCATCGCCGGCCGCCAGAGCGTCACCCCCATCGACATATTATATATAGAAGGACTCACCGACCCGGACCTGGTGGCCCGGGTGAAGGAGCGAGTGGCCCGGATCGACACCGACGAGCTCTTCCAGGCCGCCGGGTTTGAGGAGCAGATCCTGGAGGACGTGAAGACCGCCTTCCCTCTTATTCCCTACACCCAGCGGCCCGACCGGTTCTGCGCCGGGCTGGTGGAGGGCCGGGTAGGGGTCCTGGTGGAGGGCATCCCCCTGGGGTATCTCCTGCCCGGGGATGTGGGGCAGTTCTTCCGGACCAGTCAGGACCGGTCCCAGAACTGGGTGACCTCCTCGGCTCTGGCCGTTCTTCGGTATCTGTGCATGCTGGTCTCCCTCTTCCTGCCCGCCGTCTATGTGGCGGCGGTGAACTTCCACCCGGAGATGCTCCCGGCCCGGCTGGCCTGGTCCATTGCCGAGGCCAAGGTGGACGTGCCCTTCTCCACGGTCTTCGAGGTGCTCATTTTGCTGGTGGCCTTTGAGATCGTCCAGGAGGCCGGTCTCCGTCTGCCGGGGCCCATCGGCACCACCGTGTCCATCCTGGGGGGCCTGGTGGTGGGGTCTGCTGCCGTGGAGGCCAAGATCGTCTCCCCGGTGGTCCTCATCGTGGTGGCCGTGGCGGGGATCGCCGGGTACACCGTCCCCAGTCAGGAGTTCTCCGCCGCCCTGCGGCTCTGGCGGCTGGGCCTGGCCGTGGCCGCCAGCCTGGGGGGACTGTATGCCGTGGTGGGCCTGTCCGCCGTGCTGGTGGGCCGTCTGGCCCAGCTGGAGAGCTTCGGCACCCCATACCTGTCCCCCTTTGCCGCCGCCGGACAGGAACGGCAGATGGGCCACGGGGTCATCCGCTGGCCGGTGACCTGGGTGAAGCTCCGGGAAGCCGCCCTCCACACGTTGAACAGGAGGCGGCAGGGATGAGAGTGATACCCGTTCTGTTGTCCCTTCTCCTGCTGGCGGGCTGCGGTCCCCAGAGCCGGGAGATGGGGAACGCCGCTGTGGCAGGAGTCCTGGGGGCGGAGCCCTCCCGCCAGGGCATGACCATCCGGGCGGCCGCTGAGGGCCGGGCCGGGTCGGCCCCCACCTTTTATCAGGGGGAGGGCAAGACCCCGGCGGGAGCCCTGGAGGATCTGTCTGCCGGGGGGCAGCAGGTGGTCACCTGCGCCCATGTGGAGCACATCCTTCTGCCCCAGTCCGCCCCGGAACTGCTGGAACCCCTGCTGAGCTATGCTTTCCAGTCCCCCCAGCAGAGCACCGAGTCCCAGGTTTGGGTGGTGCGGACCGATGATCTGTCGGGGGTGTTCTCTGAGAACAGCGACCCCGTTCGGCGGATGTCCGTCCTGAAGGATTTCAGCACCGCCGGACAGGGGTTCCGGCCGTTAAAGCTCCGGGAGGCCGCCGCGGCCCTGGCGGCAGGGGAACCCATCCTGATCCCGGCCCTGGATCTGACCAAGGATGGGTTGGCTTTTGGGGGCTTCGGCCTGTACCAGGAGGGGGCCTTTCCCGCCTGGCTCACCGGCAGGACCGCCCTGGGCGCGGCCCTGCTGATGGGGCAGCCCATCCACTGGACGGATTCGGTGGGGGACCGGGCGATGGTCCTGGAGAGCACAGGCTGCCGGGTGGAACCCCAATGGCAGGGGGACCGGCTTGCCGGCCTCTCTCTGACCTGCCGCCTGGAGGGCATCCCCGTGGGAGGCTGGCAGGAGGAGCCGGGGGACATCACTCGGTTGGAGGAGACCACAGCCCGGGCCATGTCGGAAGCCCTGGCCATCCTTCAGCGGGCCGGAGCCGATGCCGTTGGGCTGAAGGGTCGGGCAGGTCTGACGAGCCCTCTGCAATGGGGGGAGTTGTCTCGGGCATGGGAGGCAGGATTTTCTGACCTGGTTCCGGAGATCTCAGTCCGGCTCACCCTGGCGGAACGATATTAAAATAGGTAAGGAGGCACCCCATGAAAAACCGGACCATCTCCCACCGTCAGATGATGACGGTGGTTTTCCTGGCCCTGTTCCCCCTGGGAACGGAGGTCCTGTATCCCCGATTGGCCTCTGCGGGGGCCGCTGGGTGGCTGTGCCCTCTGCTGGCCGGAGTCGGGGCGGTGGGGATCGCCGCTCTGGCAGGAAAGGGCAAGGTGCTGGCCGGGGAAAAGGAAAACCGGGTCCTGTGGAGTCTCTTGCTTCTGTGGGGGCTGTTCTTCGGCGGGGCCCAGGCCTGCCGGTTGGGGGTGCGTTTGTCCGATTCCCTGGGGGCGTCCCCGGCCCTGATGACCGGCCTGCTCCTGGCTCTGGCTGCCTGGATGGCCGCCGGAGGCCTGCCCGCCTTTGCCCGGGCCTGCGAGATCTTCCTGCTGGCGGTGGGCAGCGCCTATATCCTTATTATGATAGGAGGGGTGTTCCGCCTGCGGTGGGATGGGGTCCTCCTCTGGACACCGGCAGAGCTGGCACAGGTCCCCCTGGGAAGCTTAGCGTGCCTGGGGCTGTTGGCCATCGGCTGTTACGGTCTGCTGTTGATGGAGGATGTGACGGAGGAGGAGGGAAGCTGCCGCCGGCTTCTCTGGATGCTGGGGCGGCTGGCCCTGCTGCTTTCGGCAGCTGGAGTGCTGATCCTGGGGCGGTTTGGTGGGGACCTGGCCGGTCAGATCGACCGCCCCTTCTTTCAAATGGTGTCCGGCCTGGGGCTGGAAGGGGCCTTCCAGCGGCTGGAGCAGCTGGTCTCTGCCCTGTGGGTTCTGGGAGACCTGGCCCTGCTGGGAGTTCTCCTTCTCTGCCTGGGGAGGCTCACCGCCCATATCACAGGGCGGCAGGAGAGAAAGGGATGGGCCTGGCTGTGGGGTGCTGTGCTGTTTCTGCTGGCTCTTCCCGTGTCCTTCTGGAAGGG
>JAFXCU010000117.1 GCA_017521345.1 Ruminiclostridium sp.
CCGAAGATCCGTTGGGCGGCCTTTCCCTCCCGCTCTGCCTGGGTGGCAAGACCTGCAGCGTCGTAGGCGTAGGTGTCTCCGGCGTCGATCTCCACCACGTCGTGGATGAGGGCCATCACGATGGCCTTCAGGGGGTCGAAATCCTGGTTGGCGTACTCCCGCAGAAGGTAGATCATGAGGGCCATATGCCAGGCGTGCTCGGCGTCGTTTTCCACCCGGCCGCCGCCGCTGAGGTGGGTCTGGCGGAAGATGTTTTTCTCCTTGTCGATCTCCACCAGGAAATCCATTTGCTGGCGCAGGCGTTCGTTTTCCATGATGGATACCTCCTTTTGGATAAAAGCAGAACAGCGCCCAAACAGATGGTCTGGGCGCTGTGGGAATGGTATAGGAATGGATCAGGGAGTGAGCTGTTCAATACCCTTCCGGATCCGGCGGAGGGTCTCCTCCTTGCCCAGGATGTGGCAGATCTCCACGGCACCACCGGGGGTGGTGGGCTTGCCGGAGGCGGCCACACGGACGGGCCACATGATGCGGCCGTTCTTCAGCTCCTTCTCGGCGGCCAGGTCGATGAGGGCCTTGTGGATGGAGTCGAAGGTCCACTCGGTCATGGCCTCGAAGACGGGGACCACCATCTGCAGAGCCTCCAGGGAGTTCTCGGGGTTGGTCTTCATCTTCTTATGGGTGTACAGGTCGTTGGAGTACTCGGGCAGAGCGTCGAAGAAGTCCAGCATCTCGGGGATCTCGGTGAGGGTGTCCAGACGGGTCTGGATCAGGGGAGCCACCAGGGTCAGGTCGATGTCGGGGTTCTTGATGCCCTCCTTCAGGTAGGGCTCAGCCACAGCGAAGAAGTCCTCAGGGGAGAGGTTCTTGATGTAGGTGCTGTTGAAATGCTTGAGCTTCTCAATGTCGAAGATGGCGGGGGACTTGGAGATGCCGGTGATGTCGAAAACCTTGGTCAACTCCTCCAGGGAGAAGAACTCCTGCTCGGCGATCTCACCGCGGGGAGACCAGCCCAGCAGAGCCACATAGTTGATGATGGCGTCGGTCAGGTAGCCCTGGTTCTTCAGATCTTCATAGGAGGGGTCGCCGTGGCGCTTGGACATCTTGTGCTGGGCGTCACGCATGACGGGGGAGCAGTGGATGTAGGTGGGGATCTCCCAGCCAAATGCCTCGTAGAGGAGGTTATACTTGGGGGCGGAGGCCAGGTATTCGCTGCCGCGGACCACATGGGTGATGCCCATCAGGTGGTCGTCCACCACGTTGGCGAAGTTGTAGGTGGGCAGGCCGTCCCGCTTCATGAGGACCTGGTCGTCCAGGGTGGAGTTTTCCACGGTGATGTCGCCGAAGGAGGCATCGGAGAAGGTGGTGGAACCCTCGGTGGGGATCTTCTGGCGGATGACATAGGGCTTGCCTGCGGCCAGGTTGGCGGCCACTTCCTCGGCGCTCAGGTTCCGGCAGGGGTCCTCGGCACGGTTGAACTCACCGGAGTCCTCTTCGGACTCGGTCTTCTCGCAGAAGCAGTAGTAGGCGTGGCCCTTCTCCACCAGCAGCTCTGCGTACTTGCCATAGAAGCCGCGGCGCTCAGTCTGGATGTAAGGACCCACAGGGCCGCCCACGTCGGGGCCTTCGTCATGGGTCAGGCCGCATTCGCCCATGGTCTTGTAGATCAGCTCGGTGGCGCCCTCCACCTGACGGGTCTGGTCGGTGTCCTCCAGACGGAAGATGAAGGTGCCCTTGTCCTTCCGGGCGATGAGCCAGGTGTACAGGGCGGTGCGCAGGTTGCCCACATGCATGTATCCGGTGGGCGACGGAGCAAAACGGGTGCGGACGGTCCCGGTGGGGATCTTCGCCTCCAGTTCGTCATACCAAGTCATATCCATAGGAAAGTTCCTCCTATACTATCATTTTTCTAACAGTATCAGTATAAAATCGCTACAAGGAATTGTCAAGATTCTTTCGAGGATTGTTGCACCGGCGGGCGGTTTGTGGTAATATAAAGGGAATCGAAATTTACTCCAAGAGGTGACCCAACCATGGAAAACGATAAAAAGATCATTTTTAGTGCCACCCAGCCCAGCGGCAAGATCACCCTGGGCAACTACCTGGGCGCTATGCGCAACTGGGTGAGACTCCAGGACGACTACAACGCCCTGTACTGCGTGGCTGACATGCACGCCATCACCGTCCGCCAGAACCCCGCTGACCTGCGCCGCCAGAGCATGGAGCTCTTCGCCCAGTTCATCGCCTGCGGTCTGGACCCTGAGAAGAGCATCATCTTCATCCAGTCCCACGTGCCCCAGCACGCCGAGCTGGCCTGGATCCTCAACTGCTACACCATGTACGGTGAGCTGAGCCGCATGACCCAGTTCAAGGACAAGTCCGCTTCCCATGCCGACAACGTCAACGCCGGCCTCTTTACCTACCCCGCTCTGATGGCCGCCGACATCCTGCTCTACGGCACCCATTGCGTGCCCGTGGGCGAGGACCAGCGCCAGCACGTGGAGCTGGCCCGGAACATTGCCCAGCGGTTCAACTCTGTCTACGGCGACGTGTTCACCATGCCTGAGGCCGTCATCCCCAAGGTGGCTGCCCGCGTCATGTCCCTGAGCGAGCCTGACAAGAAGATGTCCAAGTCCAACCCCAACGAGAACTCCTACGTTCTGGTGATGGACAAGCCCGATGTCATCATGCGCAAGTTCAAGCGGGCCGTCACCGACAGCGAGGGCGGCATCTACCGCTCCCCCGAGAAGCCCGGTGTGTCCAACCTCATTGAGATCTACTCCGCCGTCACCGGCAAGACCTTTGAGGAAGTGGAGAACGAGTTCAACGGTCAGGGCTATGGTGTCTTCAAGCCCGCTGTTGGCGAGGCCGTGGTGGAGTGTCTGCGTCCCATCCGGGAAGAGACCGAGCGTCTGCTGGCCGACAAGGCCTCCCTGGAGGCCCTCTACCGCCAGGGCGCCGAGAAGGCAGCCAACATCGCTTACAAGACCCTGCGCAAGGTCCATAAGAAGGTGGGCTTTGCTGCCCGCTGATATCCCCTAAGGAGCAATCATTCGTTATGACTATGGAACTTCCGATGATCGCCCGTGTGGCGGTGGCCCTGGTGGCCGCTTTCCTGGTGGCCTTCATCACGACCCCTCTGGTGAAGTCCCTGGCGGAAAAGGTGGGTGCGGTGGACGTGCCCAAGGACAACCGCCGGATGCACAAGACCCCCATCCCCCGGATGGGCGGCCTGGCCATCTTCCTGGGCTTCCTCCTGAGTACCCTGCTTTTTGTCCCCCTGTCTACCCCTATCCGGGGTATGCTGCTGGGCGCTGTCATCATTGTGGTCCTGGGTATCCTGGACGACATCTACGCCCTGCCGGCCATGCCCAAGCTCATCGTCCAGATCGTGGCCGCTTTGGTGGCCGTCCTGCATGGCAATGTGATCCAGGTCCTGTCCAACCCCAACATCTTCAGTGACAATCCCTACTGGGTCCTGGGGGGCTGGGCCATCCCCATCTCCGTCATCTGGATCGTGGGCATCACCAACGCTGTCAACCTGATCGACGGCCTGGACGGCCTGGCGGTTGGCGTTGCCACCATCAGCTCCCTGACCATGCTGGTCATCGCCATGCTGGTCTCTGACGGCATGGTGGCCCTGATGATGGCCGCTCTGGCCGGCGGCTGTATTGGCATCATCCCCTACAACCACAACCCTGCCAAGATCTTCATGGGAGACACAGGCTCTACCTTCCTGGGCTTTGTCCTGGCCACCGTGTCCATCCAGGGCCTGTTTAAGTTTTACACCATCATTTCCTTCGCAGTGCCCTTCCTGATGCTGGGCCTGCCCCTGTTCGACACCTGCTTTGCCATCCTGCGCCGTCTGTCCAAGGGTCAGAACCCCATGGCGCCCGAC
>JAFXCU010000118.1 GCA_017521345.1 Ruminiclostridium sp.
CTGTGGTGGCTCCCCCTACGTCAACGATCATCAAATCCCCCAGACTGGGCTGGGCAGCGGTTCCCTTGGACAGCAGTTCCCCAGCCGAAAGAACGGCCGCCGGGGTGGGCATGACCATTCGGTCCAACAAACCGGAGACCTTGTCCAGCCCCTTCATATTGATGATGCGGCGGAGAAAGACCTCACGGATAATTACCTCCACCTGATCCCGGTCGATCTGGCCTACATCGGGGATGATGTTGCGAACCATGTAGCACTCTTTCTTCCCCTGGGTCAGCAGGCGGCGTACTTCCCCACTGGCGGCAGAGTTTCCGGAGTAGATGATGGGGATGTGGAGCCCGCTGGCAGCCAGCATCTCCGCATTATGAAGAAGGACCTTGGTGCCGCTGTTTTCGTACCCGCCACAGAACAGAAGGATCTCCAGGGGCTGCGATTCCAGCTGGGCAATGTCTTCCGGTGTCAATCGTCCCGTACAGGTACATAAGATCTTGGCTCCCGCACCAAAGGCAGCATTTCGCCCAGCCTGGGCGCTGAGAGTCTTGGACAAGCCCACCACACCCATCCGCAGTCCTCCGGCGGCGCTGGAGGAGGAAAGCTTTAGGGCATCATGAAAGGCCTCTACCCCAATGGCCCCTTTGGCGGCTTCAAAGCACTGTTCCAGGCCAATACGGGCATCCCAGGAAACGGTGGAAGGAAACCGGTCGGTCAAGACCATACGCCTCTCCTCCAGGTCAGCCACTACCACTTTGGTATAGGTGCTGCCAAAGTCCGTCAGGATCACATAGCGAGGGCTGTTCATCTCTGATAGGTCCCTTCGTAGATTTGTTTGATGGTAGGAACAATGGTCTCCATTTTGTTGTCACAGTTGACACCCATGGCACGCAGGTCCTCGGTCACATCCACCGCCAGCTGGCTGCCATCCAGATTCTCATTCAGCAGTCCGCCCATGATGAGGACCACGTCCTCCATGTCATTCTCTTGCAAAGCCGCCAACAGATCCTTGGCAAAGCTCAGGGCAATGCCGTTATAGGTGCTGACTATGACCACTTTGCTTTCGGTCTCCAACAGATTCTCTATGATCTCCTCCACGGTAACATAAGTGCCCAGGTCATAGACCTGCGCCCCGGCCTTGTTGCACAGGGATTTCACCAGTTCTTTGCCATAGTCATGGATGTCAGTGGATGCCACCAGAGCGAGCCTTCCGGCCAGCTCACCTTCCACCTTACCGGCAGACAGGAACATCTTTTTCTGCTTTGTCTGGAGGGTCTTGATGATATCCGTGGGGCGGACAGGCTCTCTGCCCCGGAGGGCGGTCTTCTCCTTTTTTCCCACGCCAAAATTGGTTTCCAGCTGTTCGGCACCAATGGCCTTCAGGGCAGCAAAGATCTCACCGGGATGCTTCAGATCCACGCCCAGGTCGTCCAGACCGTTCATGACCCGTTCAAAGAAGACCTTGCCGCAGGCCAGCAGGATGTCCCGCTCTGCCTCCACGGCGGTCCAGTTCACATAGGGCTCATACAGAGCAGCCTTTTCGATCATCATATCCACACACAAATGACCGTCAATGATCTCATCTGCCGTGGGGATCCGGCAGGCCTCGGAGACTGGCACAGAGGCCACCGCATGACCGGTGGGTTTATGCCGCTGGCAGATGGAATCTGCCAGGGAGAAGCTGGACAGGGCGCCGTAGTTCTTGGAAAAGTCCAGGCCGTAGTCAATGGTGTTGCCAAAGGTCATGGTACCAGGGGTATTTTTCACGTTGGTGGCATCGCACACCATGTTAAACACGATGCGGGAGATGGGATCGCTGAACAGGTTGCCGTAGGAGAAGGTCATGGAGGCTCCCAGAAGCTCCTCCACCAGGTAACGTTCGATCATAGTCCAGCCCGTCAGATTGGCCAGGTCGTGGAACTGGTTTCCATAACCGTCATCCAGATTGGAGTGGACGATGGTTCCGTCAAACTTGCCCATGAGGCCAAAGGCCAGCAGGGAGTTCACCGTGCGCTCCCGCTCCAATTCGATGCCAGGATACTCATAGGTGAAATAATGGGAGACATTGCCCAGAGAGGTCACACCGGCCTCCAGGGCCAAACGGGCATTTTCCAAGGCATTGGGACAGCCGATCATGTGGTCGCTCATGTGGGGCTGTATGGGCGCGATCTGGCCGATGGCCTTCCACTCCTCCGGGGTCTTGAAAATCAAACCTGTGCCCGGCTGAAGTTTGGAGCGGTATTCCTCCGGCACACCCATGACCCAGTCAAAAATGAAGCCCATGCGGGTGATATAGCTGCCCCGGCGCTCCAGCTCCCGGTAGATGTACTCCACATTTCTGGCAGTCTCATCCCAGGAGTTCCAGCCAATGTGAGAGTGCTTGGAGATAAAGCCCTCCTTCATGGCCTTCCGTTTAAACTCCGCCTCAGACTTGACCTCGTGATGGCGGAAAAATAAGGTCTCGCCTATAGTGGTCTGAGCTGCAATCTTGTCAATCTGACGTCGGATCTCCACCATATCCGGCAGATCTTTATATTCAAAACGCTTGTTCATCACAATATTCATATGGGTTCACTTCCCTTCTTCCCTATCATATAATAAAAGAGACCGATTGACAAGCAATCGGTCTCTTTATCATCGAAAAATCAATTATGCAAAAATCTGGGGCATCAGGATGCTGGGCAGAGTGGTTGCAACTGCGGGGATGTAGGTGGTGATCAGCAGAGTGGGGACCCAAGCAAAGATGATGAAGGTCATGATGGGCTTGAGCATGGTGTTGATCTTTGCGCCGACAACACGGCCGGACAGGTACAGCATGGGAGCGGTGGGGGGAGTGATGTTACCCATACCCAGGTTCACGCCCAGGATTGCTGCGAAGTGGACGGGGTGCACGCCGATGCTGGTCACGATGGGCAGCAGGATGGGGGTGCACAGCAGGATGCCGGAGGTATCGTCCATGATCATACCGATGATAACCATGAAGATGTTGATCATCAGCAGAATGACGATGCGGTTGTCGGTGACGCTCAGCAGAGCCTCTGCGATCTGAGTGGGGACGTTCAGCATGGTCAGCAGCTTGGAGAAGATCATAACCATGAAGAACATGACCATGATAACGCCGGTGGTGGAGGCAGACTCGGTCAGTGCCTGAACGAAGGTCTTGCCCTTCAGGCCCTTGTAGACCAGGAAGCCAACGGGGATGGCGTAAGCAACGGAGATAGCTGCTGCTTCGGTAGCAGTCATGATGCCGCCGTAGATGCCGCCCAGGATGATGATGGGCATGAGCAGAGCGGGGATCGCATGAACGGTTGCCTTAGCAGTGTTGCCCAGCCAGTTTCCGCCTTCCTTTTCGGGCTGACGGATGTCCATCTTGCGGCACATGACAGCGTTCACGATGCACAGGAAGATGACCAGGATGACGCCGGGAACAACGGTAGCGGTGAAGCAGGCCAGAACGGAAGTACCGGAGGACCATGCATACAGGATCTGTGCGGAGCTGGGAGGGATCAGCAGACCCAGGGGGCAGGCAGCTGCCAGCAGAGCAGCGGTGTAGCCAGTGGGATAGCCGGCCTTCAGCATACGGGGGTACATCAGAGAACCGATGCAGGACAGGGTTGCGGATGCGGAACCGGAGATGGAACCGAACACAGCGGAAACGATAACAGAGACAGCACCCAGGCCGCTCTTGGCTTTACCAACAAATCGCTCGACCAAGCCGATCAAGGCGTCGCCGATGTTGCCCTTCTCCATGATCTTACCAGCCAGAACGAACAGGGGGATAGCCAGCAGAACGACGGAGTTGATCTGGGTGTAGCCAGATGCCAGCAGGGTGTTGGGGTTGAAGTCCATGGTGTAAGTCAGCCACAGGAAGGAACCGCCAAAAGCGAAGGGAATGGGCATACCAAGGATCAGGCCAACGACCAGAATAACAATACTAATGATAACTTCGATATCCATTACTCGTTCGCCTCCTTTTCTGCGTTCTCAGCAGCTTCGGCTGCCTTTGCGGCCTCAACTTCGGCCTTGGTGGGTGCGGAGCACTCAGGGAACTTTGCCTTCAGAGCATCGGTGACATAGTCGCCGTCCTGAGGCTCAGAGAAATAACCCTTGCGGACAAAGGTCAGAGTGTTCTTAATAAAGTAGACCACATGATAGAACTCCATCAGCAGGAAGCCGAAGAAGACTGCGGACTTGGGAATGACCAGGGGGATCTTCAGTGCAGTGGACAGACCGCCCTTGGCGATCTCAGCACCGAAGTAACGAATAGCCCAAACCAGAACGATGGTGTTGACCACGATGGTCAGGAACTGACCCAGCAGGGCAACAGCGTCCTTCTTGCGCATATTCTTGATGTAAACGTTCAGCAGGTCAGCCTTGATGTGGCTGTTCTCGTAGGAGCCATAGACAGCACCCATGAAGTAGAGCCAGAAGGCGAAGAGCATGATAACTTCGTCGGAACCGTAGAAGTTGCCCTTGAAAACATAACGCAGAACCACGGAATAGACCATGCAGCCGGTGGAGATGACGCTGCAGGCGATCATCAGCCAACGGATGACCTCAGAAAGGCCCTTCCATGCCAGGGACTGCGTCAGGTCAAAGGATTTAGACATTGAATTACTCTCCCTTGTTTCTAATGCAGTGATAATTTTGTTTTCTTGAAAAGAGCCGGGGCACCACGGGGTACCCCGGCTCGATCAAAGTTCAATCAATACGATACTGGCTGGTATCGATTAAACCAAATTGAGTGACCAATTAGGCCTCAGCAGCCTCTTCGCCCTCAGCAGCCTCACCAGCGTCGGAAGCGGTGTTAGCCTCGATCAGACCATTCAGGATGTCCTCGCCGATGTTGTCGGTCAGCTTGGGCCAGGTGGTAGCGATGACGTGATCGATGTAAGCCTGCATCTCTTCGTCGGTCAGCTCCAGAATGGTGATGCCGTAGTCGGCCATCTTCTGCATAGCTTCCTCGTCACCGGTCTTAGCGGTGGAGAAGGAGTTGACGGACTCTTCGGTGAAGGTGGTGGTGATCAGGGTCTGCAGGTCCTCGGGCATGCCGTTGAAGACATCCTGGCTCATCAGGAAGCCGATGTTCTCAGCGAACACGTTGTAGGGGACATAGTACTTGATAACGTCGCGGAAGTCGGAGTAGTTCAGCTGAGGAGTGCCGCCGATCCAGCCGTCGCAAACGCCGGTCTGCATTGCGGTGTACAGGTCAGCATAAGCAATGGTGGTTGCGGAGTAGCCCATGTCCTCGGTGACCAGGTTGTAGACCTCGATAGCGGGAGCGCGGACCATCAGGCCCTTGTTGACGTTGACGTCGTTGTAGCCGACGGGTTCGGGAACGAAGCCGAAGCCGATCATGCCTTCAACGTACATACCCAGCAGCTTGATGTTCAGGTCAGCCATGATGTTGGTGTACTGCTCGAAGAAGTAGGAGCCTTCGCCGAAGCCAGCTTCCAGGCCGTCATAACCGTTGAACAGGTAGGGGATGAAGTTCATCTCCAGGCGGGGGTCATACTCAGAGGGGATGGGAATCAGAGCGATGTCGACGGTGCCTTCACCCAGCTCCTGGAAGGTCAGGGTGTAGTCGCCCAGCTGGGAAGAGGGATACAGAGTGACGTCCAGACGGCCCTCGGACTCGGTCTCCAGCTTCTCCTCAATACGCTCCAGAGCTGCATAGCCCAGGTGCTCCTGGTTGTAGTGGGTAGCAATACGCAGGGTGTAGACTTCGCCTTCAGCGCCGCCTTCATCTGCTGCGGGCTCGCTGTCGCCACCGCCGCAGCCAGCCAGCAGGGAAGCAGACATTGCCAGAGCCAGGATGAGACTCAGTGCTTTCTTCATTTTTGTGTTCCTCCTTGTTGATTTTCCGGTTGCGTCTCCCGGATTTATTAATTTCGGCAAAAATTACTTCTTGCCGGTACGCACGTATGCCAGCAGGGTATCCTTGTCCATGCCTTCGATGCCCAGCTCGTCCAGGCCGCAGCCGTTTGCGCGCCAGTCCTTCTCGTGGACAACGTTGATGATGTCGATGAAGCCGTTGGTCAGAGGCATGGGAACGCCGACGACCTCAGCGATAGCTGCCCAGGGCACCAGGCCGTAGGGGATGTCCTCGGTCAGGTAACGGGAATTGATGTCGTTGGGGCCGCAGATGGGGGTCAGGCCGATGGAGCCGTGGCCTTCCTTGTACAGGTCCTGCCAGGTCCACTCGTAGTCGTCGGGACGGCCAGCGAAGTCTTCCATGGGGCGCAGGTTGTAGCCCAGAACGTTGCCCAGAGCCTTACGCTCCTTGTCCATAGCGATGTTCAGGCGGCAAGCGGAAGGAGTCCAGCCGTGCTCATACAGGAAGAAGTTGACCTGGGGAGACTCGATGCGGGAGATGTTGAACAGAACGGGGCCAGCATGCCAGTCGGGGTTGACGATAGCCAGGCCGCACTCCAGAACGTCGGTGTAGATACGCTCGAAGGGGAACAGGTCTTCGCGCATCTCGTCGATCAGCTCGGGACCCTTCTCAGCAGGCAGGAAAGCGATGTTGATGGGGTTACGGCCGAAGACGTTGACGGTGTCGGAGCCCTTTTCCACCAGACGTGCGTCGTAGGGCAGGTTGTTGGCGTCAGCGAAGATGGGGCAGTCCTCGTCGCCGATGACGTTCTTCAGAACCAGAGCGGAGAATGCGCCGGGATAGGTGACGATGATCTGATCCTTGTGGACGTGGCCCTTCAGCAGCTTAGCATAGCCCAGGTGAGCGAATGCGGGAGCAACGATGCAGATGTAGTGGCAGCCTTCGACAGCAGCAGCGATGTCGTCGGTGACCATGTTCAGCTTGACAGCGCCCTGCAGCTCGGGGATGTTGCCCTGCAGCTTGATGGTCTGGGTGTCAAAGACCTTCTGCATGTTGGCCTTGAACTGAGGCATTTCGTACAGGTTGACAGTGTGGCCCTTCAGAGCCATCTCAGCTGCCATGGTGTGAGCGCCGTTGCCGCCGCCCAGGACTGCGATTTTCTTGGGAGTCATAATCTTCCAATCCTTTCTGACATAATTTATTTGCTACAATGGACAAGCCATTGTCAGGGAACGGGAACAGTATCATTTTGAACCTTGCTGATGGGGAAAGCTACAATACAGCAATTATATCAACCATGATACCCTATTCTCGACTTGATGTTATCACTTTCTATAAAATCTGTCATCCTCAAAAAGGTGGAATTTTCAGTCTTGACTACTGCATTCATCCTACTTTTCGTACGAACCGCAGGAATGAATAAAATATACGGCAGACAAATTCCAATATTCGTCTGCCGTTTTCCTTATTAATATTAGGTTTTCCTATTTCTTGTCGGTTGTTTTTACGAATTTATCCTTTGCAACAAATGTAGGAAATCTTTTTTCTAGGTTTCCTATCTATCTTCACTTCAGCTTCCGGCGGATGTCCAGCAGATAAAGGGCCACCACACGGTCAAAATCATACAGATCCAGACCATACAGCTCCTGGATCCTGCGGAAACGGTAGACCAGCGTACTTTTGTGGATATGCAGAGCCTCTGCCGTCTTGGTAAACTGGAAGCGAAGGCGGCACCAGCACTCTATGATAGAGATGATCTCATCGTAATTGGGCGCATGAAGGATGGTCTGAAAGAGGGTGTTGGCCGCCTCTTCGCACAGATCCTCCGGAAGATTGGCTGCCAGCTTTTCCAGCATCACATCGGCGATGCTGAGGCAGGAATCCTCCCGGATCTTTGCCTGTAGGATGCGGAGGACAAAGGAGGCATTTTCGTAAGAGAGACGCAGCCCTTCCAGAGAACCGGCCATGGAGCCGATACCTACAAGGACCGGGTGTCCACTCTGGATGAGCTCCTGCTCCATCTCCTGACAGGTATGAAGGATGCTCTCCATGCTGCTTTCCTGAAGTCCATCGGGAAGACAGGCCAGCACCACGTACTCCGCATTGTTCTGGGGGCAGATAAAATCCTGGGAATCAGAAAAATACTTGCTCAGGATCTCAGTCACATGCTCTGCCGCCAGTCCCTTTTCTTCCTCGGTGAGCTGGCCATTCCCGTCCTGACCATTCTTGATCAGGATGGCCACCCTGGGCACGTTGAGATCCAGCCCCACCTCATAGGCCAGACCGTAAACATCCTCAGGATCGCGGATGCGCTTGTCAAAGGTCACGATCTCGCGGATCAGATTCTGCTTGCGGTAATCCTGCTGGGCCGTGGTCTGCTGCTGGCTCTGGAAGCTCATAAAGATCTGCGCAAACTGCTGGATCAGGGCTGCGTATCGGGAGATCTCCTGGGGAGAGCCGGTGATGCCGATGGTGCCGATGACCTCTTCCCCCATAAAAAGAGGGATGGTCATGCCGGGCATGGTCCCTTCCAGCTTCATGGCGGCAGCGCTGTTGTGATAGGCCTTCTGCTTGGTCCGAATGACCTCAACAGAGGCCTCGTGAAGGGTCCCCTCACGGCTGGGATCGTTGCTGGACAGAATGTGGCTGGTTTCATCCGTGATGAGGACATTGCAGCCAATGGTCAGGCTGGCAGACTGGACCAGCTTGTCACACAGCTCCTTGTCCAGCACCCGTCTTGTGAAGATGTTATGATTTTCACGCTTGCCTTCCATCCCTGTCTCCTCCTCAATGTAGTGGTACCTAAAAAATGATTGCGATTTGCTGTGATTTATGCTATTTTTAACTTGAACACTGGTGCGATCAACAGGCTGTTCAAACCCAAATTTTAGGTAATTTGTTTTTAACATACCACAAAACTTCGGTTTGGTCAATTTAAGATTGCACTTTATTTTTCCATACGGAGGGAGACAGATTGAAAAAAGTAATCATCGTCGATGACGAGCCCATCACTCGAATGGACCTGTCCGATATGCTCCAGGAACTGGGGTTCTCCGTGATTGGCGAGGCCGCTGACGGCTTCGACGCCATCGAACTCTGCCGTTCCCTCCATCCTGATGTGGTCCTGATGGACGTAAAAATGCCCATCTTTGACGGCTTGACTGCCTCTGAAACGATCTTGGACGAAGACCTGGCAGAGTGCGTCATCCTTCTCACGGCATTCAGTGACCGTGAGGTCATTGAGCGTGCCAGCTCTGCCGGTGTCACCGGATACCTGGTCAAGCCCATCGAGCAGAAGTCTCTGCTGCCCACCATTGAGGTGGCCTATGCCCAGAGCCAGCGGCTGAAAGAGATCCGTAAAAAGGCCGCAGATGCCGAGCGTCAGATCCGGGAAAATCGCCAGATCATGAAAGCCCAGCAGTATCTTGCCAAGACCCAAGGCTGTTCTGAGAGCGAGGCCTACCGCCAGATGCGCAAGACCGCCATGGATAAGCGAATGTCTATTGCCGCCCTGGCCGAGCGCATCCTTCAGCAGGCTGCCCAAAATGATGACATTGCTGCTGTAAAGAAGATCCTGATGGCCCGAAAGAACATGACCGATTCCCGGGCCTACCATTATATTTCAACTTACGCAAAGAGCCACAGATGCACCGTGGAACAGGCGGCCAAGGAGCTGAAAATCCTGTTCAGCAGGGAGGGCTGACCATGCTGAGTCAAATTTGTCAGGAACTGACCACCCTCTCCCCTGCCGATATCCAGCAGTTGGAGGACGTCAGCCGTCAGCTCCCTCTCATGGCCGAACTCACCGGCGCAGATGTTTTCATCGACTGCCCCACCAAAGACAATGAGATCGTGGTGGTGGCTCAGGCTAAGCCCACCTCCGGCAGTGCCTATGAGAAAAGCGTCATCGGAGAAATCATCCTGCGGCAGAAAGAGCCCGCTGTGTTCCATGCTCTGAAGATCCTCTCCCCTGCCCGGGACATCAAGGCCATTACCCAGGAAAACCACACGGTTCGCCAGGACGTGGTGCCCATCTTTAACCCAGAACAGCGGTGCATCGCTCTGCTCATCCGGGAACTGGACATCAGCGACGATGTGCTCCAGGAGAAAAAGTACCAGAGTCTGGCCAGAACTTATGAGAAGGAGGACAGCACCCTCCGCTCCAGCCAGATCAGCGAAGACACCACCACTCTCCGGGAGGTCCACCACCGGGTCAAGAACAACCTGCAGCTGGTGGCCAGCATCCTGAATATCCAGGCCCGCCGATGCGGCAACGACTTTACCAAAAAAATTTTACAGGAAAATGTCAGTCGAGTCTTGTCAATTGCTGCGATCCATGATATATTGACACAGAATCGGGATGGTTTTCACCAAATCGACAGCATGACCCTGCTGGAACAACTGCGCAAAAACCTGCAGGCCTTTGTTCCCGATGGCAAGTCCATCACCATCAGTGTCAGCGGCTCTTCCGTGATGCTGTCTCCCGACACAGCCAGTTCGGTCTCTCTGGTGGTCAACGAGCTGATCACCAACGCCTTGGAGCACGCTTTCGAGGACAGAGACTCCGGCTCTATCCAAGTAGCCTTCCTGGCGGGCAGTCTGTTCCACACCGTGACCGTGGCAGACAACGGCAGTGGCTTTGATGTCACCACACCCCGCACAGGCAGCCTGGGGCTGAACATCGTGGACGCTACGGTCCGTGACCGCCTGCGCGGTCATATGACGGTGTATTCCAGTGCTGGCGGCACACGGATTTCATTTGACTTCAAAGCAGAATAATACATCTGCACAACAGAGTGCGGTTTGAAAGCAAGAAAGCTAGGGCGTTGCAAGACACGCCTTGGCTTTTTTTGTCTTTTTTCAGAAAGGGGGGAATTTATGCCGGATATTTTGAGTGTCGGTATCGACATTGGTACATCCACCACCCAGCTGGTTTTCAGCCGGATCACCATGGAAAACACCACCGGGTACTTCACGGTACCTCGTATCTCTATCGTAGATAAAGAGGTCATCTACAAGAGCTCCGTTCATATCACTCCCCTGGTCACGCCCGTCCTCATTGACGGTGAGGCTATCCGGGATATCGTCGCCGAGGAATTCCGCCTGGCGGGATTCAGCCCCTCCGACGTGGACACGGGTGCCGTCATCATCACTGGTGAGTCTGCCCGCAAGGAGAACGCAGCCGCCGTGCTGGACAAGCTCAGCGGCTTTGCCGGTGAGTTCGTGGTCTCCACCGCTGGCCCTGACCTGGAATCCATCATTGCCGGCAAGGGCAGCGGTGCCTTCCAGTACAGCCTGGACAACAACTGCCGGGCGGTCAATCTGGACATCGGCGGCGGCACCACGAACATTGTTCTGTTCGACAACGGCGACACCATCAGCAAGGGCTGTCTGGACATCGGCGGACGACTGATCCGCCTGAAATCCGACCTGACTGTGGAACGTGTCAGCCCTGCCGCCCAGCTGGTGGCAGATGCCGTAGGGATCACCCTGACCCCCGGTTCCAGAACTACCCTGGAGGACCTGACCCGCATCACCGATAAAATGGCCGACCTTCTGGCCCAGGCCATGTTCTTAAAACCCCAGGAGCCCCTCCTGTTGAAGATCCAGACCCCGGAAAGCTCCTGGCTGGAACTGGAAGGCCTTAAAATCGACCGGATCTGTTTTTCCGGCGGTGTGGCCGACTGCATCACCAGCGATTCCCAGGATCCTGTCCCCTCTGGTGACATCGGCATCCTTCTGGGCCGTTCCATTGCAAAGGGCCTTCTGATGGCCTCTATCCCCTCCATCCAGGGTGTGGAGACCATACGAGCCACTGTGGTGGGTGCCGGAACCTATACTACCAGCATCTCCGGCAGCACCATCACCTATGCCAACGAGCTCTTCCCCATGAAGAGTGTCCCTGCCCTGAAGCTGGGTCTCCAGGAGCAGGAACGCTGCTTTGCCGGGGATTCCGGTTTCCTGGCGGATAAGATCCGCTGGTTCCTGGAGCAGAGCAGTTCGGATATCCTCATCCTGGCCCTGCCGGGTGAGGGCGACCCCAGCTATCCCCAGCTGAAAGCTCTGGCCCGCTGTCTGGCCAAGGGCATGGATCAGGGGCTTCCTGCCGGCGCTCCCGTACTGGTGGTGCTGGAGCAGGACATTGCCAAGGCCCTTGGCATCCTGCTGGAGGAGGAGCTGCAGGGCCGCAGAAAGGTCGCCTGCATCGACGGCATCAAAGTCGAGCAGGGAGACTACATCGACCTGGGCCGCCCGGTGATGGGTGGTCTGGTGATCCCCGTTGTGGTCAAGACCCTATTATTTGGTTAACTAAAATCATTAGTTATAAATTGTTAGGAGTGTAGCGAATGAAGCTGTCAACTGTTCTGGCTGGCAAACACTTCTCGTTCCGAGATGTGAAAGATGTGCTGGCCAAAGCAAATGAAAACAAGTCCGGCGATACCCTGGCCGGTATCGCTGCCACCTCCGACCTGGAGCGGATCGCCGCCAAAGAGGTGCTCAGCCACCTGCTGGTCCGTGATCTGCGGGAAAACCCGGTGGTCCCCTACGAGGATGACGAAGTGACCCGGATGAACCAGGACTCCCTGGACACCCAGGTCTACAACGAGATCGCCAACTGGACCATGGCTGATCTTCGTGAGTACATCCTCAGCCATGAGTCCTCCGAGGAGGACATCAAGCGCCTGAGCAAAGGTCTCACCGCCGAAGTGGTTGCCGGCGTGTGCAAGCTCATGAGCAACCTGGACCTGGTCTATGCGGCCAACAAAGTCCGCATCGAGGCTACCTGCAACACCACTGTGGGCCGTCGCGGCACCCTGTCCACCCGTCTGCAGCCCAACCACCCCACCGACAGTGTGGAAGGCATCACTGCCTCCCTGTTTGAGGGTCTGAGCTACGGCTGCGGCGACGTGCTGCTGGGTCTGAACCCCGTTACCGACGCCCCCGCCACCCTGGGTGAAGTCCTGAAGCGTTTTGACGAAGTCAAGCGCAAGTTCGAGATCCCCACCCAGATCTGTGTCCTGGGTCACATCACCACCCAGATCGAGGCCGTGAAGAAGGGCGCCCCCTGCGATATGATCTTCCAGTCCATCGCAGGCAGCCAGAAGGGCAACTCCGCCTTCGGCTTCTCCGCCGCCACCGTCCGTGAGGCACAGGCTCTCATGCGGGAGAAGGGCACCGCCAAGGGCCCCAACGTCCTGTACTTCGAGACCGGCCAGGGCAGTGAGCTGTCCTCCGACGCTCACTACGGCGCAGACCAGGTGACCATGGAGTCCCGGTGCTACGCCTTCGCCCGTGAGTTCAATCCCTTCATGGTCAACACCGTGGTCGGCTTCATCGGCCCCGAGTACCTGTACGACAGCCGTCAGGTCATCCGTGCCGGTCTGGAGGACCACTTCATGGGTAAGCTCAGCGGCATCCCCATGGGCTGCGACTGCTGCTATACCAACCACATGATGGCCGACCAGAATGATATTGAGAACCTGGCTCTGCTGCTGGCAAGCTGCGGCATCAACTACATTCTGGGTGTTCCCTCCAGCGATGACATCATGCTCAACTACCAGACCAACGCCTACCACGACACCGCAGCCATCCGTGAGATCCTGGGTCTGCGCCCCATCCGTGAGTTCGAGCTGTGGCTGGAGAAGATGGGCATCATGGAAAACGGCCGCCTGACCCGCCGGGCCGGCGACCCCACCATTTTCATGAAGTGAGGAGGCCATAGAGATGAACCAAGTGAATCCTGAACTGATCGCTGCCATCGTAACTGAGATCGTGAAGCAGCTGGAAACCACCGGCAGTGTCCGTCTGCCCGGTTCCTCCTCTTCTGCCGTCCCTGCACCCGCCAAGGAGTGGGAGGACATCACCTCCCCCGAGTGCAAGGCCATCCCTCTCATCGAGAACCCCGAAGACCCCGAAGCTCTCCAGCGCATGATGAAGCGCACCACCGCCCGCATCGGCGTGGGCCGTGCCGGCTCCCGTCTGAAGACCCAGACCATGCTGGCTCTCCGTGCCGACCATGCCCAGGCCCGTGACGCCGTCTTTGCAGACGTTGATCCCAAGGTCCTGGATGAGGCAGGTCTCTTCACCGTTCAGACCATGTGTGAGGACAAGAACACTTACGTCACCCGCCCTGACCTGGGCCGTCAGCTGAGCCCCGAGGCCGTCCAGACCCTGCGTGAAAAGTGCGTGGCCAACCCCGACGTGCAGATCTACGCTGCCGACGGTCTGAGCTCCACCGCCATCGAGGCAAACCTGAACAAGATCCTGCCCGTCATCACCGAGTCCCTGACCCGTATGGGCCTGAAGGTGGGCACCCCCTTCTACCTGCGGTTCGGCCGTGTGGGCTCTCAGGAGCACGTGGCAGAGACCCTGGGCGCCAAGGTGGTCTGCACCCTGATCGGTGAGCGTCCCGGTCTGGCTACCGCAGAAAGCATGAGTGCCTACATCGCTTACAATGCCTATGTGGGTATGCCCGAGTCCAAGCGTACCGTGGTCTCCAACATCCACAAGAACGGCACTGCTGCTGTTGAGGCCGGTGCCTATGTGGCCGAGGTCATTGCCAAGATCCTGGAGCAGAAGGCCAGCGGCGTGGACCTGGTGAAGTAAGAGGAGGAGAACCCTATGCGCGGAAAAAGAATGGGCACCACCATCCTCAGCGTACGGATCATCCCCAATGCTGACCCCATGCTCCTGGCCCGCCTGGAGGTTCCGGAAGGCCATCGCAGCTTAGGTATCTTCACCTCTGACTGCGACGACGTCTCCTACGCCGCCCTGGACGAGGCCACCAAGAAGGCCATGGTCACCGTGGTCTACGCCCGGAGTATGTATGCCGGTGCAGGCAACGCCAGCACCGCACTGGCCGGTGAATTCATCGGCATCCTGTCCGCCGAAAACCCCGCCGAGATCCGAAGCGGTCTGGAAGCTGCCATCGACTACTGCGAGAACGAGGCCAGCTTCTACAGTGCAAATGACGACGATTCCATCGTCTACTTTGCCCACACCATTTCCCGGACCGGCACCTATCTGTCCAAGATGGCAGAGGTCCCTGAGGGCACTGCCATGGCCTACCTGATCGCTCCCCCTCTGGAAGCCATGGTTGGCATGGATGCTGCGTTAAAGGCAGCTGATGTGGAGCTGAAGACCTTCTACGGTCCTCCCTCCGAAACCAACTTTGCAGGCGGTCTCCTGGTTGGAGACCAGGCAGCCTGCCGGGCAGCCTGTGAGGCCTTTGCAGAGACCATCTGCGAGATCGCAGACGCTCCCACCACCTATTAAGTGATCCCACTCCATGGATATGGAGTAAATATTAAATTTGTTAAGTAAAACCATTCAGTGAATCAATGGAGGTATTATTATGAATAGCATGCAGGCATTAGGTATGATCGAAACCAAGGGTCTGGTCGGTTCCATCGAGGCAGCCGACGCAATGGTCAAGGCAGCAAACGTTCACCTGATCGGTAAGGTCCACGTCGGCGGCGGTCTGGTCACCGTTATGGTCCGCGGCGACGTCGGCGCTGTCAAGGCTGCAACCGACGCTGGCGCAGCTGCAGCTTCCCGTGTTGGCGAGCTGATCTCCGTCCACGTCATCCCCCGTCCCCACGGTGAGGTCGAGTACATCCTGCCTGTCCTGGGCGGCGAAGCAGCAGAATAATCTTACGCTGAAACCAATTTCGACCTAACACCCAGGAGGTACAACCATGGAATTCGATAAAGACTTACGCTCGATCCAGGAAGTAAGAAACCTGGTCGAGAAGGCTAAGGCAGCTCAGAAGGAGTATGCCAACTTCAATCAGGCTCAGGTGGACAAGATCGTCCATGCCATCACCGTGGCCTGCGAGGCTCACCTGGAGCCCCTGGCTAAGATGGCTGTGGAAGAGACCGGCTTCGGCATCTGGCAGGACAAGGTCCTGAAGAACGTGCTGGGCTCCACCCTGACCTACAACTTCATCAAGGACATGAAGACCATCGGCATCCTGAACGAGGATCCCGTGCGGAAGGTCTGGGAGATCGGCGTGCCCAAGGGCGTTGTGGCAGCACTGATTCCCTCCACCAACCCCACTTCCACCGCAATGTACAAGACCCTGATCTCCCTGAAGGCAGGCAACGCCATCATCCTGAGCCCCCACCCCAATGCAAAGAACTGCATCCTGGAGACCTTCAAGATCATGAACCAGGCAGCCATCGCAGCCGGTGCTCCCGCAGGCCTGATCCAGTGCGTCTCCATCCCCTCTCCCCAGGGCACTGACGCTCTGCTGAAGAACCCCAACGTGGGCATCATCCTGGCTACCGGCGGCGAGGCAATGGTCAAGGCAGCTTACAGCTCCGGCAACCCTGCTCTGGGCGTCGGCCCCGGCAACGGCCCCTCCTTCATCGAGAAGTCCGCTGACATCCAGATGGCTGTCAAGCACATCATGGACTCCAAGACCTTCGACAACGGCACCATCTGCGCCTCCGAGCAGTCCATCGTCACCGAGCGCTGCATCAAGGAGCAGGTCATCTCCGAGGTCAAGAAGCAGGGCGGCTACTTCATGTCCGCTGAAGAGAGCGAGAAGGTCGGCCGCTTCATCATGCGTGCCAACGGCACCATGAACCCCAAGATCGTCGGCAAGTCCGCTAAGGTCATCGCTGACATGGCTGGTATCACCATCCCCGAGGGCACCCGTGTTCTGGTCTCCTTCCAGACCACCGTGGGCAAGGACAACCCCTACTCCCGCGAGAAGCTGTGCCCCATCCTGGCCTTCTACACCGCAGAGAACTGGGAAGAGGCCTGCGAGCTGAGCATGAAGATCCTGTACAACGAGGGTGCCGGTCACACTATGACCATCCACTCCGAGGACATGAGCGTCATCCGTGAGTTCGCTCTGAAGAAGCCTGTCTCCCGTCTGCTGGTCAACACCCCCGGCACCCTGGGCGGCGTGGGCGCATCCACCGGCATCCAGCCCGCTCTGACCCTGGGCTGCGGCGCAGTGGGCGGCAGCGCTACCGCTGACAACGTGGGCCCCATGAACCTGATCGACATCCGTCGTGTGGCCTTCGGCCTGAAGGAACTGGACGAGGTCCGCGGCAACTATCCCGCTCCCGAGACCCCCTGCTGCCAGGCTCCCGCTCCCCGTTATCCTGACACCGTTTCCGCAGCATGCGGCGAGAAGGCAATGACCTCTCTGAGCAAGTCTGACATCGAGGCAATCACCAGAGCAGTTCTGGCTCACTTCAACAGATAATCCCCCTATCTACTATCAATTCACATTCAACCACTAATTTTTGGAGGTAACTATTATGGTACAGCAGGCATTAGGTATGATCGAGACCAAGGGTCTGGTCGGTTCCATCGAGGCAGCCGACGCAATGGTCAAGGCAGCAAACGTCCATCTGATCGGTAAGGTCCACGTCGGCGGCGGTCTGGTCACCGTCATGGTCCGCGGCGATGTCGGCGCTGTTAAGGCTGCTACCGACGCTGGCGCAGCAGCAGCTTCCCGCGTTGGCGAGCTGATCTCCGTCCACGTCATCCCCCGTCCCCACGGCGAGGTCGAGTACATCCTGCCTGTCCTGGGCAACACCGAGGAGTAATCCTCCCCTGCCCCAGTTTTTGACCAATCCGAAGGGTGGCCGCCCTGCGGCCACCCCTCTCAATAATGACAGGCGGGTAATGCAATGAAAAAATATCTACTGACCGATGTAGAACTGCGCGCCCGCTGGTCCCGTGACCGCTCCTCCACCTACTACGTAGAGGAAGGTGCGATCCTGACGCCCTCCGCCAAGGACTTTCTCAAGGAGCACAACATCCAGTTATGCTATACCATGGGCGGCGAGACAACAGAGTCCGCCGTGTCTTCCATGACCATGACTCCCATTCCCACCAAGGAAGGAAAAGCCCGGTATCGCAACGCCGCCACCGGCCAGGAGCTGGATCAGAAGCCCGAGGAGATGACCCATTTACGGGGCAATCTTCTGGTGCCCAAGATCCATCCCCAGATCGAGTTCCGGGGCAAACTGGACAGCCTCATGGCACGTATCCTGGAAGTGCAGCTCATCGCCGAAGAGTGTGAAGAGCCCAAAGTCCTGAGCGACCTGGAGGAGATCCTGGAGTACGCCCACCAGATCCTGGCTGCCGAGGTGAAAGACGAGCCTCTGCCTGCCATGAACATCATGGACATGGACAGCCAGCAGATCCGATACAATTCCCACCATGTGAAGAAGGTGTTCGGCATCAGCCATCCCATCCCCAACTACCGGATGGGCAAGCTGTGCATTGCTCTGAACTCCCTGCGCACCCAGGTGCGTGAAGTGGAGCTGGCCGCCGCCAAGGCGTTCTGCCAGGGCGGTACCTTCACTCGCGTGGATATTATCGAGGGCCTCAACCGGATGTCCAGCTGCGTCTACATCATTCTTTGCCGCAAACTGTCCGGCTATTACAAATAAGTATCTGCCCGTTGCGAATGGGGTAGATACCATGTGACAGAGGTAAATCGCCCATGAATTATTTTTCTGAAAAAGATATTTACGATATCGTAGCAAACGTAGTGGCACAGTCCGGCCTTGGCAAGAACAAGGCTGCCACTCCCGTTTGCACTGACGAAGGCATGGAGATCCCCATCGAGATCTCTGCCCGTCACGTCCATCTGGACCGTGAGTCCCTGGACATCCTCTTCGGCAAGGACTACAAGCTCACCAAGAAGCGTGATCTGAGCCAGACCGGCCAGTACCTGGCTGAAGAGCGCGTCAAGCTGGTCACCGAGCGCGGCCAGATCGCCAGCGTCGGTATCCTGGGTCCCCTGCGCAGCAAGAACCAGGTGGAGCTGTCCTTCAGCGATGCCCGTATCCTGGGTGTGAAGGCTCCCATCCGTCAGTCCGGCGACCTGGAAGGCGCTGCTGATGTGCTGATCGTGGGTCCCAAGGGCGTGGTCACTGCCAAGGGTTCCGTTATCGTGGCCAAGGCTCACATTCACATGACTGCTGCCGATGCTCAAGCATACGGCGTGGTGGACGGCGAGCATGTGAGCATCCGTATGGGTACCGACCGTAAACTTACCCTGAACGATGTCATCGTCCGTGTTCGAGAGGACTTCGTCCTGGCTGTCCACATTGACTATGACGAGGCCAACGCCGCCAATGTGTCCGGCGGCCACATCATTGGCCACCTGATCAAGAATAGGTGATCCTATGAACCAAGCTGATCTGGAATACATTGTGGGTCTTGTGACCCAGCAGGTCATGGCTGCCATGAACCAGGGGTGTTCCGCTCAGGATCCTCAATATGAGGGAATGTCCAAGATCCTGGTGGTGGGTCCTGAAAATGTGACCCTCCCCGAGGATCTGTGCCAGGACTCCGTGGCCTTTGGCCTGGCAGATTTCTGCGCACACAAAAACATCCTGCGCTATGACCGCGTGATCATCACCGATCTCACCACCACCCAGCTGGCTGACATTGCCATGGCACGGGTGAGCGACGACGTCACCGACGCAGTCATCACTGCCCTGCTCAACGGCATCGACACCTACATGCTGGAGAGCGCTCTCTCCTTCCGGAAGATGGCCGGCAAGGGCAGCACCGCCCTGTATAACCTCCTGGAGAGCTATGCCCGGACCCTGCAGGTCTTTGGCATCAAGATGGCAGGCATCCGCCCCAAGCAGCAGCCCCTGCCCGAGGCCAAGCCTCCCAAGTTCAAAGCTCCCGCCATCCAGGTCCCCAAGGGAAGCGGTATGCCCAACGCCAGCCGCCTGATCTCCGAGGTGGAAGCCGCTGAACTCATCAAGGCAGGCGGTCCCGTTCATCTGGCCGCCAATGCTATCATCACTCCCCTGGCCCGGGATATGTTTGCCCAGGCCCGTGTGGACGTGATCCAGGACCGCTGAGGAGGGCTTTGCATTGATTATTTGTAAAGTCATCGGCCATGTCTGGGCTACCAAAAAGGAGCCCAGACTGGAAGGCCTGAAGCTGATGGTGGTCCAGGAAGAGGGCACCGAACGTCAGACCCATGTGGCAGCTGACGTGGTGGGCGCCGGCATCGGCGAACAGGTGCTGGTGGTCTCCGGCAGTACCGCCCGGAGCATCTTCAAGGAACGAATGGATGGTCAGGTCCCCACCGATATGGCCATCGTCGGTATCATTGACAGTCTGGAAATCGATCCGACTGCACAGTAACTCCCAAAGGAAGTGAAATCCATGGGTATCGTTGATCAAATCAGGGATGCCGGTATCGTCGGCTGCGGCGGTGCAGGCTTCCCCACCCATAAAAAACTGAATCCCGGCATCGAGTATCTCATCATCAACGGCGCAGAGTGCGAACCCCTGCTCCGTACTGACCGATACATCATGCTGAACAAAGCACCCGATATGGTGCGTGCACTGACCGCCCTCCAGTCTGAACTGGAGATCCAGAACGTGGTCATTGCCGTCAAGCATCACTATCAGGACGAGATCGCCGCTCTGCGGCAGGCCATCGCCCAAGCCGGTGCCAACATCTCCATCCATGAGCTGGAGAGCTTCTATCCCGCCGGCGACGAGCAGACCATCGTCTACGAGGTCACCGGTCGTGTGGTCCCCCCTGCCGGCATCCCCGGCATGGTGGGCTGTGTGGTCAACAACGTGGCCACCATTTACGCCATCTCCGAGGCTATGGACAACGTCCCCTTCACCCACAAGTTCCTCACCGTCACCGGTGAGGTCCGCAACCCCACCGTGCTGTATGTCCCCCTGGGCACCAGCTATCGGGAGTGCTTCGAAATGGCTGGGGGCACCAACTACGGCTCCTACTTCGTGGTCAGCGGCGGCCCCATGATGGGCAAGTCCATGACTCAGGAGGAGGCCGAGACCGCTGTGGTCACCAAGACCACTTCTGGCATCCTGGTCCTGCCTGCAGAGGGCTATCATGCCCGCACCAATGAGGTGGACATGGCTCGTATGATCAGCCGTGCCCGCTCTGCCTGCATCCAGTGCACCGCCTGCACCCAGCTGTGCCCCCGTCATATGCTGGGTCATCCCATCGAGCCCCACCGCATCATGCGTGCTATGGCTTCCGGTGCTTCCCTGGAAGAGCTGATGGAGACCCCCGCCATCCGCAATGCAGCCCTGTGCTGCGCCTGCGGCATCTGCGAGGTCTACGCCTGCCCCATGGGCCTCTTCCCCCGGAAGATCAACACCATGCTCAAGGGCGAGCTGGGCAAGGCCGGCATCCGCTATCAGGCTGATACCGACCACTGGGAGGCACATCCCATCCGCGAAGCCCGTCTGGCTCCCTCCGAGAAGACCGCAGCTCGTGCCGGTGTACACAAGTACTACGACTACGAGATCCGTGAGCTTCGTGTGGGCGACCCCAGCCGGGTCGAGATCCCTGTGAGCATGCACATCGGCGCTCCCTCCGTCCCTGTGGTGAAGGAAGGCGACCATGTGAACGTGGGCGATCTCATCGCCGAGACCCCGGAAGGCGCCATGGGCGCTCTCATCCACGCCAGCATCTCCGGCCGGGTGGAATCCGTGGGCAACCGAATCGTGATTGTGAAAGATTGAGGTACTGACTTATGATGGAAACGATTGGTTTTCTTGAATTAAACAGCATCGCCAAGGGCGTCGAAGTGGCAGATATCGTGCTGAAGACCGCAGCCGTCAATCTGGTCTTCTCCCGTTCCGGCTGCCCCGGCAAGTATTACCTGCTCTTTACCGGCGAAGTGGCTGCCGTTCAGGCCTCTATCGACGCCGGCTGTGAGCTGGGCGGTCATCACGTGGTGGATCACTGCGTGATCCCCCGTGTCCACCCCCAGGTCATCAAGGCCATCAACATGACCAGCGCACCCGACCACATGAACGCTGTGGGCGTCATGGAGTTCTTCTCCGTCACTGCTTCCGTGTACAGCGCCGATGCTGCCGTCAAGGCTGCTGATGTGGACCTGATCGACGTGCGCCTGGGTACCGGCATCGGCGGCAAGTCCTTCGTCATCCTCACCGGCGAAGTGGCTGCTGTCAGAGCTTCCATCGACGCGGGCATCAACACTCCCGCTGCCGAGGGTATGCTGGTCTCCTCCGTGGTCATCCCCAGCCCCCATCCTGAGCTTCTGGACAGCCTGATGTAATACTCTTTCTGATAAAATGATGAAATCATTTTATCGTGCCATCCCAATGGCACGCCGCCCTTGGCGGCAAGAAATGTATTGCACGTCGTTTTTGCGGCGAAAGCCGCAAGCCGCAAACATTGCGGCTTAATAAAATGCTTAAAGCATTTTATTAAAAACTAGTATAATCCCTGGCTTCCCGAAAGGAATTCGCTATGGCAGAAATCTTCAACGGCGAGAAGCAGAGAATCATTCAGGAGTTCGTACCTGGCAAACAGGTCACTCTGGCTCACATCATTGCCAATCCCAACCAGGACATCTACAAGAAACTGGGCGTGATCGGCGAGCATCTGGGAGCCATCGGCATCATGACCATTACGCCCAGTGAAGCCGCCATCATCGGCGCTGATATTGCCACCAAGGCCGCTGACGTGTCCATTATCTTTGTGGACCGTTTCAACGGCTCTCTGGTCATCGGCGGTGACGTGGCAAGCGTGGAAACAGGCGTGAAGGAAGTGCTGGAAACCCTGCGTGATCTGCTGCAATTCTCCCCCACTGTGATCACTCGCACATGAAAAAAGTTATTCTCGTTGGTACCGTCGCCTGCGGAAAGACCACCCTCTGCCAGTGCCTGAACGGCATGGAGCTGAGCTATAAAAAGACCCAGGCCCTGGAGGTCATCCACCAGACCATTGACACCCCCGGTGAATACCTGGAGCACCGCTCCTTTCTCCGGGCGCTGATCACTACCTCGGTGGAGGCTGATATGGTTCTCTTTGTACTGGACCCCACCCAGGACCGATTCATGTTCTCTCCTGGGCAGTCCTCCTCCTTCCCGATCCCCACTGCCGGTGTCATCACCAAGGCGGACATCGCGACCGAGGCACAGATCAAACTTGGCCGAGAGCTCCTGGAACTGTCCGGTGCAGACCCCATTTTTACGGTGAGTTCTTTCACCGGAGAAGGGATCCCGGAGCTGATCGCCTTCCTGCAGGACGACAACACCTGATCAAATCAAAAAGCCCTCTCAAGCATGTAAAATCGCTTGAGAGGGCTTTTTCTCTTATTCTTTATTTGGCGGCAGGAGAC
>JAFXCU010000119.1 GCA_017521345.1 Ruminiclostridium sp.
GGGCTCGTTGATGATGCGCTTGACCTCCAGGCCAGCGATGCGGCCTGCGTCCTTGGTAGCCTGACGCTGTGCGTCGGTGAAGTATGCGGGAACGGTGATGACGGCCTCGGTGACGGTCTGGCCCAGATATGCCTCGGCGTCAGCCTTCAGCTTCTGCAGGACCATGGCAGAGATCTCCTGGGGAGTGTAGCCCTTGCCGTCGATGTTGACCTTATAGTTGGAACCCATCTCACGCTTGATGGAGATGACGGTACGGTCGGGGTTGGTGATAGCCTGGCGCTTCGCAACCTGGCCGACCATGCGCTCGCCATCCTTGGAGAAAGCGACGATGGAGGGGGTGGTGCGGTTGCCTTCTGCGTTGGCGATGACGACAGCCTCGCCGCCTTCCATAACGGAGACGCAGGAGTTGGTGGTGCCCAGGTCGATACCGATGATCTTAGACATAATAAAGTTCCTCCTTATATAGAACAGGTGATGTTGGTTTCAGATTTAGGATTTATATGAATGGTTAGTATTTACGAAATCAGTTTGCGACTTTCACCATCGCATGACGGATGATCTTATCGCCGATCTGGAAGCCGGTCTGGAAAACCTCGGCCACGGTGTTCTCACCCAGGCTCTCGTCGTCGATGTGCATGACGGCGTTGTGCAGGTTGGGATCGAAGGGCTGGCCCAGGGCGGGGATCTCCTGGATGCCCAGCTTTTCCAGGGTGGTCTTGAACTGGGTCATGATCATCTGGACACCCTTGGCGTAGGCCTCGTCGGCGGTCTCCTGCTTCAGGGCACGCTCCAGGTTGTCATAGACGGGCAGGAATTCCTTGGCGGTGTCTGCCTTGGCGGTGGTCCAGGCGGTCTCCTTTTCCTTCTGGCTGCGCTTGCGGTAGTTGTCGTACTCGGCCAGCAGGCGGAGGTACTTGTCCTCCTGCTCCCGCAGGGCGGCCTTGTGGGCTTCCTCTGCAGAGGGCTCAGCAGGGGTCTCCTGGACGGCGTCCTCTTCCACCTCTTCCTGGCCCTCGGGCTTGTTCTGGTCCATATCTTTCTTGCTCATGGCGTTTATAATACTCCTTTATATCAGGCTTCTATGCTTCCTCAGTGGGGGCGGGGATCTCTCCCTTGCCGAACATCCGGGACAGACCCTCGGCAAAGTAGGACAGGCGGGCGGCCAGGTCCGCATAGTCCATGCGGGTGGGGCCTACCACGCCGATGACTCCCTGCATCCCGCCGCCGATGTCGTAGCTGGCCATGATGACGCTGGAGTCCTTCAGCTCGTCGGCCAGGTTTTCCGGGCCGATGAGGATCTTCACATTCTTGTCCTGGACCACCGGCAGGTTCAGGTCGCTGCCCATTTCTGCCAGGTAGTTCATCAGGGGTTCTGCCTTTTCCAGGCTCTGGTACTCGGGGTGGGCCAGCAGGCTGGGGATGCCTGCGGTGTGGACCACGTGGTTTTCCATCTCCTCCAGCACCTCAATGGCAAAGGAGACCACCAGGCTAATGAGGCTGTAGGCCTCCTCTCCTGCGTGGGCGGACACCTTCAGCAGCTCGGGGGTGAGCTCTTCCAGGGTCAGGCCGGTGAAGGAGGTGTTCAGCAGGGTGCTCAGCAGCTGAAGCTGGGGGGCAGAGACGGCTTCCGACAGGCGGAAGAGCTTGTTCTTGACCACCTGGCCGTCGGTCATGAGGACGGCGATGAAGGCGTTTTCCTCCACCATCAGCAGGTCGTACCGGCTGATGACCGCCTTCTTGGACCCCGTTGCCAGAGCGAAGGTGGGATAGCGGGTGAGCTGGGAGATGATCTTGCCCGCCTCGCTCATCACCTGGTCCATCTGGCGGATCTTCAGATGGAGGGCGTCGTTGATCTTCTGGGTCTCCTGGATGGTGAGCCGGTGCTCCTCCATGAGCTCGTTCACATACAGCCGGTACCCCTGGGGAGAGGGGATGCGCCCGGCAGAGGTGTGGGGCTGCTCCAGCAGGCCAAGGGTTTCCAGCTCAGCCATTTCGTTGCGGATGGTGGCCGAGGAGACCTTTAGTCCCGCGCTGGCCACGATGGCCTTGGAGCCCACAGGTTCGGCGGTCTGTATGTAGTTTTCCACCACCGCCCGGAGGATCAGCTTCTTGCGATCCGACAGTTCCATGGGTCTTGGCCTCCGTTTCTCAAATTTAGCACTCAAACCTCCCGAGTGCTAAAGATAAGATAGCACTTCCCCCACAGAAAGTCAATAGTTCAAAAATGAATAACCTTTGAACTTTTGCACTTTTTGCCCTTTTGGATAGTTTTCCTGGCCGGACTGCCAGGTTTTCGTGCAATCTTTGCACCCGCTGGCGGAGACTGCCAAAACCGTCCTCTTCCCTCCTCCTTAAAAATGTGATACACTGTCCTCCAGATACCAAACAGAAAGGAGCCCTCCCCATGCGCTCCCCTTCCTTCTATAAATACCTGTTTTCCCTCCTCCTCTTCGGCTCCAACGGGGTCTGGGTGGCGTCCATCGCCCTGTCCAGCCAGGAGATCGTCTTTCTCCGGCTCCTCCTGGGTGCCGTGAGCCTCCTGGCCATCTTCGCCGTGACGAAGACGAAGATCACCTTCCATCATTATAAAAAGGACTTTTTCTACCTGGCCCTCTCCGGCTGTGCCCAGGGCGTTCTCTTCCTCTTCCTGTTCAAGGCCTACCAGCTCATCGGGGTGAGCCTGGCCTCCCTGGCCTACTACTGCGGCCCGGTGATCGTCATGGTCCTCTCTCCCCTGATTTTTGGGGAAAAGCTCACCCGGGGCAAGGTCCTGGGCTTTCTTACCGTGCTGGCCGGCGTTGCCCTGGTGAACGGCCAGGCCGCCCTGGAGGGCAAGTCCATCCTGGGCCTGGTCTGCGCCGGGCTGGCCTCCTTCATGTACGCCGCCCTGGTCATCGCCACCAAGAAGAACCAGCACATCCACGGCCTGGAAAACCCCACCATCCAGCTGGTCTTCAGCCTTCTCACCGTGGCCATCTACCTGGCCTGTACCCAAGGCTTCCACATGGACATCCAGACCGGGGACTGGCTCCCCATCCTCATCCTGGGCCTGGCCAACACCGGCCTGGGCTGTTACTGCTACTACACCGCCATCGGACAGCTCCCCGCCCAGCAGGTGGCCCTCTTCGGCTACCTGGAGCCCCTGTCCTCGGTGTTCTACTCGGCCATCTTCCTCCACGAGGTCCTCTCCCCTGTCCAGATCTTCGGCGGCCTGCTCATCGTGGGCGGCGCCTTCTTCGGGGAGCTTTATAAGGGAAAGAAACCGACGGATGCAAACCACCGTCCATGTAGGGGCCGATGACCACATCGGCCCTTGCCGTCAACACCCTACCGTGATACAATGACCCAAACGACCCAAGGAGGGACCCCTTATGGAATTCATCACCGCTCGCCCGGAGCATTTAGAGGATATGTGGCGCATCACCCTGGACGCCAAAGCCCAGCTGAAGGGCCTGGGTCTGGACCAGTGGCAAAAGGGTTACCCCTCCCGAGAGGTCTGGCAGCAGGACTTTGTGGACAAGACCGGCGTGCTGGCGGTGGATGAGGGCCAGATCCTGGCCGCCTGCGCCTACCTGACCACCCACGACCCCTCCTACACCACCATCGACGGGGCCTGGCTCACAGGAGATATCCGGGCTTACGGCTCCCTCCACCGGGTGTGCGTGGCAGACCAGGCCAAAGGCCAGGGTGTGGCAGGAAAGCTCTTCGCCCATGCCTTTGCCATCACCAAGGCAGCAGGGCTACCCTCGGTGCGCATCGACACTCACCCGGGGAACTCCCCCATGGCCCGTGCCCTGGAAAAGGCCGGATTTACCCGCTGCGGCACCATTATCTTAAAGGGCGGCGCCGAGGACGGTGACCTGCGGGTGGCTTACGAAAAGTTGGTGTGACCCTTCCACACGGGCGGATACTATCCGCCCCTACATCACGCAGACTGCCAATGCTCTATGTA
>JAFXCU010000017.1 GCA_017521345.1 Ruminiclostridium sp.
GCCCGGCGCTCTGTTCGTTGTTGACCCCCGCAAGGAGCGCAACGCTATCAACGAAGCTCGCAAGCTGAACATTCCCATCGTCGCTATCGTCGACACCAACTGCGACCCCGACGAGATCGACTACGTCATCCCCGGCAACGACGACGCTATCCGCGCTATCCGCCTGATCTCTTCCGTCATGGCTAACGCTATCCAGGAAGGCAAGCAGGGCGCTGACGCTGCTGAGAAGGCAGAGGAAGTTGCTGAGGCTTAATCGCCACGCACCCACACGTGCCCGTGAAAACGGGCACGTGTTTCGGATTATACTGTAAACCAAATACATAAAATTGGAGGATATTACCATGGCATTTACTGCTGCTGATGTTAAGAACCTGCGCGAAATGACCGGCGTTGGTATGCTGGACTGCAAGAAGGCACTGGCTGAGACCGACGGCGACATGGACAAGGCTGTTGAGTACCTGCGTGAGAAGGGCCTGGCTGCTGCTCAGAAGAAGGCTGGCCGTATCGCTGCTGAAGGCATCGCATACGCTGAGGTCTTCGAGGGCGGCGCTGCTCTGGTCGAGGTCAACTCCGAGACCGACTTCGTTGCTAAGAACGAGAAGTTCGTCGAGTTCGTCAAGAACGTCTGCTACGTGGTTGGCAAGTGGGGCCCCGAAAACATGGAAGCTCTGCTGGCTCTGCCTTACCGTAAGACCGGCCTGACCGTTCAGGAAGCTCTGCAGGAGATCGTCCTGTCCATCGGCGAGAACATCCAGATCCGCCGCTTCGAGCGTTACTACACCGGCACCACCGTCGCTTACAACCACATGGGCGGCCGTATCGGCGTTCTGCTGAACATGGAAGTTTCCGCTGGCCTGGAAGAGAACGAGACCGTCATCGAGCTGGGCAAGGACATCGCTATGCAGATCGCTGCTATGCGTCCCGCATTCCTGGATAAGTCCGACGTCTCCGACGAGACCCTGGCTAAGGAGCGCGAGATCCAGATGGCACAGCTGGCCAACGACCCCAAGATGGCTGCAAAGCCCGACAAGGTCAAGGAAGGCATCGTCAACGGCAAGATGGGCAAGTTCTTCGAGGAGAACTGCCTGATGCAGCAGGCTTTCGTTAAGGAGAACAAGATCTCCGTGGAGAAGCACGTTGCTGAGGTTGCTAAGCAGCTGGGCGGCACCATCGCTGTCAAGGGCTTCTTCCGTTTCGAGAAGGGCGAGGGCCTGGAGAAGAAGCAGGAGAACTTCGCAGAAGAGATCGCAAAGCAGCTGGGCCAGGCATAATTTCTGCCCCTGCACGAAATCTGCTGAATATAAGAAGAGGGTTCGGATTTCCGAACCCTCTCTTTTTTTATTTGAATGATTTCTTCATAATGCTGGGGAAGCAGTCCACGTTGAACTGGTCACAGGTGAGGCACTTGGAAATGGCAGGAGCATCCTCCCGGGCAACCCGGACCCAGCCGAACTGCTCGTAGTATTCCGGCACCTTGCCGGTGAGCCACATCTCCTGGGCCCCATGGTTTCTGGCCTCCTGCTCTGCCAGGTCCAGCAGTTCTTTTCCAATGCCGCTGCCCCGCACGTCCTCACGGACAGCCAGACACTCCAGACACCAGTAGCCCTTGCGGATGCCCGATTGGCAGGCTCCCGCCAGACCATCCCTGTCGTCACACCGCCACAGTTTCCGAGCGGTCTCCGGCGGGGTGTCGCTGGGCTTGACCTCCAATCCGCTTTCCTGAAAGAGGATCGACAGAGGATAATACTCTGCAGTCTCTTTGATTTGATACATGCAATACACCTCCCATTGGTTTCTATGGTATCAGCCTTTTTCCGTTCTGTAAACATTGAAATAGAAAAGGTCCCCAACCGAATGGTCAGGGACCTTTTTTGCGTCTGCCCGGAAGGAAGGAGAAAGAGAAGATGGACAGGCAGACACACATGAGAAGTTTAGAAGAAACGAATGGTCGGAATTACAGGCGATAGACATCCTTGGGGTCCAGGGTGGACACGTGGTTGGCCTCCAGGGCGGTCATGGCCTTCTCAGCGTCATCAGGACGGATGACCACCACAGCGTGGCCGTCCTTGCTGCCCACGAAGGCGTACATGTATTCCACAGAGACCTTGGCGTCGGCCAGGATCTCCAGCACGCCGGTCAGGCCGCCGGGACGGTCGTCCACCACGGCTGCCACAACATAGTTCTGCTTGACGATGAAGTGGTGGTCCCGGAGGACGTCACAGGCCTTTTCGGGGTCGTTGACAATGAGGCGGAGAATACCGAACTCGGAGGTATCAGCCAGGGAGAGGGCGCTCATGTCGATGCCGTTGTCGCCCAGGACCTTGGTGACTTCGCTGAGCTGGCCGGGTGCGTTTTCCACGAAAACGGAGATCTGCTTGATTAACATAGGGTTCCCTCCTTAGATCTTGCGGTTGTCGATGATACGGACGGCTTTGCCCTCGCTGCGGGCGATGGTCTTGGGGTTCACCAGGTGGACCTTGGCGCCGATGCCCAGCATGGAGCGGAGCTGTGCCACGATGTTCTTTTCGATGCGTTCCACGGAGCGGATATCGTCGGAGAACAGAGCCTCGCTCATTTCCACGTTGATGTCCAGGGTGTCGGTGTTGTTCTCGCGGCCCACGATGATCTGATAGTTGGGGGTAATGTCCCCGCCGCTGACCTTCAGCAGGACTTCCTCGATCTGGGACGGGAAGACGTTGACGCCGCGGATGATGAGCATATCGTCGGAGCGGCCCATGGGCTTAGCCATACGGACGTGGGTGCGGCCGCAGGCGCACTTTTCGCGGTTCAGCACGCAGATGTCCTTGGTGCGGTAGCGCAGCAGGGGGAAAGCTTCCTTGGTGATGGAGGTGAAGACCAGCTCGCCCTTGGTGCCGTCAGGCAGGACCTCGCCGGTGTCGGGGTCGATGATCTCGGCAATGAAGTGGTCCTCGCAGATGTGCATACCGGCCTGCTCGGTGCACTCATAGGAGACGCCGGGGCCGGACAGCTCAGTGAGGCCATAGATGTCATAGGCCTTGATGCCCATCTTGGTTTCGATGTCGTGGCGCATCTCCTCGGACCATGCCTCTGCGCCGAAGATGCCGGCCTTCAGCTTGATCTGGTCCTTGATACCACGTTCCAGGATGGTCTCGGCCAGGTAGGCAGCGTAGGAGGGGGTGCAGCACAGGATGGTGGATTCCAGGTCCACCATGAACTGGAGCTGACGGTCGGTGTTGCCGGAGGACATGGGCAGGGTCAGGGAGCCCACCTTATGGGAGCCGCCGTGAAGGCCAGCACCGCCGGTGAACAGGCCGTAACCGTAGGAGACGTGGACCACGTCATCCTTGGTGCCGCCCACAGCCATGATGGCACGGGCGCAGCAGTCTTCCCACAGGTCCACGTCGTGCTGGGTGTAGTAGGCCACCACGCGCTTGCCGGTGGTGCCGGAGGTGGACTGGATACGGACACATTCGCTCAGGGGCTTGGCCATGAGGCCGTAGGGGTAGCACTCCCGCAGGTCGTCCTTGGTGACGAAGGGGAGTTTGTGGAGGTCCTCAATGCCCTTGATGTCATCGGGGGTCACGCCCTTGGCTTCCATCTTCTGGCGGTAATAGGGGACGTTGTCCCAAACATGCTTGACCTGCTTGACCAGGCGTTCACTCTGGAGGGCGCGGAGCTCTTCCTGAGGCATGGTTTCGATTTCAGGTTGGTACATTGCCATTACGATCATCCTATCTCTCTTAGATTTTTATGGAAATTATGACCTCATAAGATTTATCTTATGAAAAGAGTATACGGGATACCTGTACAAATGTCAAGGGTAAAATGCGGGATTTGGGGAAAAGTAGGGGTAGCCCGCCGAACAATATCTTATATCAGGAACAAGATATGTCAATATGTTCTATAACATAAATGTTGACTTTTGAGGGTGACGGTGGTATCCTAATATCCTAGACAAGATAACACAATTCAGAACTCAGTGAGGAGGGTTGCCTTGTGACAGCATCCATTCCCGAATCCAACGGGGCCGTCCGCCGCCAGAAGCTGGGGGAGGAGCTGGTGAACGCCATCACCCATGGGGTAGGGGCTTTGCTGGCCATTGCCGGTCTGGTTCTACTGGTGGTCCGTGCGGCCAAATACGGCACCGCCATCAACGTGGTGTCTGTGGCCCTCTTTGGCACCACCATGATCCTGCTCTATCTGTGCTCCTGTCTGTACCACGCCCTGGCAGACAACAAGGGAAAGCGGGTCTTCCAGGTCCTGGACCATTGTACCATATTTCTGCTGATTTTGGGAACCTATATTCCCATTTGCCTGGTCAATATCGGCGGTGCCCTGGGCTGGACCCTCTTTGGTATCAACACCGCCTGCGCCCTGGTGGGCATTGTCCTGACCGCCGTGAACATGAAGCGCTGGAAGAAGCTCTCCATGGTCCTGTATGTGGTCATGGGCTGGATGTGCCTGATCGCCCTGCCTTCCATCTATCGGTCTCTGACCCCCATGGGGTTCGGGTTCCTGGTGCTGGGGGGTGTGTGCTACACCGTGGGTATCCTGTTCTACCGCCAGAAAGATAAGCTGTATCGCCACGGCATCTGGCACGTCTTTGTGCTGGCCGGAACGATCTTTCAATTCTTCACCGTCTATACCAACTGCTGCAATTAAAGGAGAGAAAGAAAATGCGCGAGTATGTCATCGTAACCGATTCCTGCTGCGACCTGCCCCAGCACATCGTGGCTGACCTGGGCCTGACCGTGATCCCCCTGTCCGTCCAGCTGGGCAGCGAGCGGTTCTACAACCGTCCCGGCGAGGGCCCCGACACCCACACCTTCTATGATAGACTGTTCAAGGGCGAGGACGCCAAGACCTCCGCACCCAACGTGGGTGAGTTCAAGGACTATTTCCGTCCCATTCTCCAGGAAGGGAAGGACATCCTCTACATTGCCTTTACCTCCGCCCTGAGCGCCACCTACCAGAACAGCACCATCGCCATCGAGGATCTCCAGGAGGAGTTCCCCGAGGCCAAGATCCTGGCTGTGGACTCCCTGTGCGCCTCCCTGGGCCAGGGCCTGCTGGTGGATCTGGCCGTCCAGGAGCAGCGCAAGGGAAAGACCCTGGAAGAGGTCCGTGACTTTGTGGAGGGCACCAAGAACACCATTCACCACTGGGTCACCGTGGGCAACCTGACCCAGCTGAAGCGTGGCGGCCGCCTGACTGCTGCCAAGGCCTTCTTTGGCTCCCTCCTCCATGTCAAGCCCATCATCCATGTGGACTCCAAGGGCCGTCTGGTGGCCGTGGACACCATCAAGGGCCGCAAGAAGGCCATCAACCACCTGGTGGAGCAGATGGAGGAGATGATCGTGGCCCCCGAAGGCCAGCGCTGCTACATCGTCAACTCCGACTGCACCCCTGAGGCCGAGGCTCTGGCTGAGGTCCTGAAGGAGAAGTTCCCCATCTCTGAGGTGGTCATCGGGGACATCGGCCCCGTCATCGGCTCCCACACCGGCAAGGACACCATCGCCGTGTTCTTCCAGGGCCAGGAGCGCACTTCCGAAGACTAAAATTTGACTTTTGAAAACCACTTCGTTGGGTTTCCAAAAGTGAAATTGCGGTCTGCTGCGCGCACCCGTTGGGCACACTGGCAGACCGAGAAGAGTTTTCCGGCACGCACATGTCGCGCCGGAAAACGGATCGGATTTGATTTCGCCGCTGGGGCGGCGAAACTCTACGAGTATTTTAATCATGTAAAAGGCATCCCTGACCGTTCGGTCAGGGATGCCTTTTTTGAGGATTTGGAAAGAAATTTATGAGAGAGGATAGGAAAATATCTTATTTGATGAATTCTTCCAGATCGGCCTTGGGCCGGACGCCCACGGTCATGGCGGAGGGCTTGCCCTCCTTGAAGAGGATCATGGAAGGGATGGAGGCGATCTGATAGGCGATGGCCAGCTCAGGGTTCTCATCCACGTTGATCTTAGCGATCTCCAGTTCGGGATGGTCTGCGGCCAGCTCTTCCAGGATGGGGGAGAGCATGGTGCAGGGACCGCACCAGGGAGCCCAGAAGTCCACCAGGACGGGGCCCTTAGCCTCCAGGACCAGTTCCTTGAAGTTGTTCTCATGTACTTTATTGATAGCCATAATCAGCACTCCTTTTTCTTTGGTTTCTTATCTTGACTATATGATACCCCATTCCCGCCTCCTGTACTGTGATTTGGACACCAAGAGAGAAAAAAGGGGACTGCCGCAATGTTTTGCAGCAGTCCCTTTTCGTGTAAAAAACCCACTCGCTATGCGAGTGGTTCAGGAAAGCCTAAGGCTATGCAGAGAAAAACCTCCCATGCTAAGCTAAGTGTAGGTCTGCCAACCGCACCAAACAGCAAAAGGAGGTTGTCTCAATGGACAAATTGACA
>JAFXCU010000120.1 GCA_017521345.1 Ruminiclostridium sp.
AATCTTTAGCTTCAAAGAAATAATTTGACGTTGCCCCACAAAGCTGTTCAACTTTGTGGACAACTTAATGTCCGTTTCTGGTGCTTCGTGTTTGTCTTACGTTGTTTAATTTACAAGGTGCACGCCGCTTTCGTCAGGCGAACAAGCGATATCTTATCAGATGTTTCAGAGTTTGTCAAGCCCTTTTTTCAAGTTTTTCAAAACTCTTTTTCGCTGTTCTGTTTTGTGCCCTGCCGTTCGCGACAGCTTGGTTATACTACCACCTCTTCCCAGAAAAGTCAACCCCCAATTTTCAGATTTTTCGAAATTTTTCCACATTTCTTGTTTCGGCGTGGATTCTTTTCCCCAAAAAGCCTTGTATAACAAGGGTTTTCCACATTTCTCCCCCTTTTTCTTTCCCCTGCAAATTCCCCCATTGCGTAATTTCCCCCAATCATATATAATGGAAGGACTATTTTATCTTTTCCCCTTTGGGGTTACCACCATATACAAGGAGGACCTTACCATGCCCATCAAGATCCCCAACTCTCTGCCCGCCCGGGAAACCTTGGAGAGCGAAAACATCTTCGTCATGACCGAGACCCGAGCCATGTCTCAGGATATTCGTCCTCTGAAGCTGCTCATCCTGAACCTGATGCCCACCAAGATCGTCACCGAGACCCAGCTGCTGCGGAAGTTTTCCAACACTCCCCTGCAGATCCAGGCTGAGCTTCTCCAGACCGTGAGCCATCAGGCACAAAACGTGGACGTGAGCCACCTGGAGTCCTTCTACACCTCTTTTGATGCCGTGAAGGATAATTACTACGATGGTCTGGTCATCACCGGCGCCCCTGTGGAAAACATGGACTTCGAAGA
The DNA here is from genome assembly GCA_017521345.1 of Ruminiclostridium sp. Next base: position 856 of record JAFXCU010000120.1, read on the forward strand.
AGTGGACTACTGGGATGAGCTCTGCCAAATCATGGAGTGGTCCAAGACCCACGTCCATGCCACCCTGCACATCTGCTGGGGCGCCCAGGCCGGCCTGTACTACCACTACGGCGTTACCAAGTACAGCCTGCCCCAGAAGGTCTTCGGCGTCTTTGACCACAAGGTCCTCAAGCCCTCCTCCCCCCTGTTCCGCGGTTTTGACGACCGGTTCTACGCCCCCCACTCCCGGCACACCGAGGTCCTGGAGGAGGACATCCGCAAGGTCCCCGGCCTGGAAGTCCTGGCCGTCTCTGAGGAAGCCGGCGTCTTTGCTGTGAAGACGGAGAGCAGCCGCCAGTTCTTCTTCCTGGGCCACCTGGAATACGACCGAAATACTCTGGCCCTGGAGTATCAGCGGGATGTGGACAAGGGACTGGAGATCCAGGTCCCCAAGCACTACTTCCCCAACGACGACCCCACCCAGGAGCCCATCGTTCGCTGGCGCTCTGCCGGTCAGCTCATCTACACCAACTGGCTGAATTACTATGTCTACCAGACCACCCCCTACGATCTGGAGACCCTCAAGTCCACCGACGAAGAATAACACCAAAGCCCGGATGCTTCATCCGGGCTTTTTTCTTGCCCCCGGCCGTGGTTCCGTGTATACTATATAATATATTCAGAATTTGACCCAAAAAGGATTTGATAGAATGGAACGCAAACAGAAACCGCCCCGCCAGTACCAGGTCACAGAGGAAACCACTCTGCTGCCCTTCCTGCTGGCCTCTATCCAGGATAAGAGCCGCAACACCGTGAAGGGCCTCCTCACCCGGGGCCAGGTCCAGGTGAACGGCAAGACTGTCACCCGGCACGACCATCCCCTGACCCCCGGCCAGACTGTGACCATCATTCCGGAGACCGTAAAAAAAGCCCAGCTGGCCTTCCCCATCCTCTACGAGGACGATAAGATCATCGTGGTGGACAAGCCCGCCGGACTCCTCTCCATGGCAAGCGACAAGGAGAGGGAGCGCACCGCCTACCACCAGGTCACCGAGTACGTCCGGGCCAATGATCCCAGAGCCCGGGTCTTCATCGTCCACCGGCTGGACCGGGACACCTCCGGCGTCCTCCTCTTTGCCAAGGACGAGGCCACCAAGCGGGCCTTCCAGGACAACTGGGAGAAAAACGTCCGCCGCCGTGGTTACACCGCCGTGGTGGAAGGGGCTCCCCCCAAGGAGGCCGATACCATCCGCTCCCTCCTGAAGGAAAACGCCGTTCACAAGGTCTACTCCGTCTCCCACGGGGGCAAGGAGGCCATCACCCACTATAAGACCGTCAAGCAGGGCAAGTACTACACCCTCCTGGAGATCGACCTGTCCACCGGCCGGAAGAATCAGATCCGTGTCCACCTTAGTGAGCTGGGCTGCCCCATCGCCGGAGATAAGACTTACGGCGCCCAGACCAACCCCATGGGCCGCCTGTGTCTCCACGCCCACGAACTGCGGCTGATCCACCCCCTGACCAGGAAGGAGACCACCTTCCAAGCTCCCCTGCCCAGAGGGTTCCACAAGCTGGGCTGAGTTCCCTGCCAAAGGAGGCGTGACCATGAACCCAGAAACCATGACCCAAAAGCTGGACACCCTGACGGAAGAGGTGGCACGGAAGCTCCGGGACAAGGGGCTCACCCTGTCCAGCGCCGAGGCATGCACCGGCGGACTTTTCGCCGCTCGGCTCACCGACCTGGCCGGGTCCTCCCGGTTTTTCGACCGGTCCATCGTGACCTACAGCAACCAGGCCAAGCTGGACCACCTCGAGGTGAAGGCCGAGACCCTGGAAAAACACGGGGCCGTCAGCCCGGAGACCGCCATAGAGATGGCAGAGGGTCTGGCCCGAGTCTCCGGCAGCGATGTGTGCATTTCCGTCACCGGCATCGCCGGTCCCAACGGAGGCACCGAAGAAAAGCCCGTGGGCACGGTGTTCATCGCCGTGGTATATGAGGGCAAAACCCACAGCTTCCAGGCTCCTCCCGTAAATGTAGACCGGAGTTATAACCGGAACCACTCTGTCCTGTCCATGCTGGAATCCTTGAACCAGCTCCTCACGACAGACTGACCGCCGAAAGGAGGCTCGTCCATGGATCTCCAAACCCTGCTGAACTACCCTTTGGCCCAGGCCTGGGGTGCACCCAGACACCACCACTACTTCACGACAGACCACAAAACCGCCCAGAGCATCCTGGCCATGGCAGATATCGCCCGCCAGCAGGGTCTGGCCCAGATGCTGCTCTGGGAATACCCCAACCCCCGCACCAAAAACATCATCGTCAACCTCATTGACGGGCAGGTCTTTCTGACCGACGGCAACCGCCACTGCGTGGCCGCCCTCCTGGCCGACCCTAACCTGACCTTTGGGGATCTGGAAGCCGCTCGCCCGGGGGTCCTGCGCATCTGGCAGGCCGGGGTGGAGGCGGGCCGCAACACCGCCGCTGACCCCTATGAGGTGTACATCCCCGCCGATGTGGACATCAGCCGGATCCCGGAGGCCCGGATGGGTACGGACTATTTCAAATCTCCCCCTGCCCCCACCGCCATCGTCCCCGGAACCTTCCGGTCCGACAGTCCCCTCCTTCGGGAGGAGGACCGTGGCCGTCCTCTGGGGGAGACCGTCCAGGCAGTGAAAACCTTCCTCCAGCCCAAACCCCAGGAGGACCTTCCCGAGTACGGGCGGATGACCTCCCGACTGCCCTTCCAGACCCCTGCCGGGGCCCTGTATTTTGACCCTTTGAAATCCGATCTGGTGGATTCCTCCCCGGTCATCCGAGGGGTGGTGGAGATCCCAAAAACCTTCCGGAACCAGACCGTCACGGAAATCGGCATGGACGTCTTCAACCGACGCAAGGGGCTGACCCAGATCCTCTTCCCGGACACCATCCGAACCATTTGGAACGCCGCCTTTTATGGCTGCGACGGGCTCTCCTCTGTGACCCTCCCTGCCAGCCTGACCACCCTGGGTCCGGATGCCTTCGGCCAGTGCCGGAACCTGCGAAGGGTGGTCTTCACGGGTATCCCCCAGTCCATCGGCGGCGGAGCCTTCTATGGTTGTGACAAGCTGGAGACCGTCCACTTCCCAGGCACCAGAGATCAATGGGCCGCCATTCGGATGGAACCGGGCAACGACTCCCTCCTTCAGGCAGACATTCACTTTGAACCTTAAACAAAGAAACCCGCCTGTGAATCTAAGATTCACAGGCGGGTTTTTTCGTTTTCACTTTTCGTTTCTGACGAATCAGGCGTCGATGGTGGAGATGGTCAGGGTGGTCTCCTCCAGAACATCCAGCAGAGCCTTCACGGTGTCCAGAGAGGTGAACATGGTCACGTTGTACTCGGTGGCCACCTGGCGCAGCTGGGCGCCGTCGTTGTCGCCGGTGGATGCGGGGTCCTTGGTGTTGATGAAGTAGGCGATGTGACCCTGGCGCAGTGCGTTGGGGATGGCCTCGCTACCGTCGCTGATCTTGTCCAGAGCGTGGGTACGGATGCCGTTCTTCTTCAGGAACTGGGCAGTGCCGGTGGTTGCTTCAATGTTGAAGCCCAGCTGGTAGAACCGGCGGATCAGAGGCAGAGCCTCCTCCTTGTCCTTGTCTGCAATGGTGGCAAAGACGGTACCGTAGTTCTGCAGGTGCATACCGGATGCCTGCAGGGCCTTATACAGAGCACGGTTCATGGTGCGGTCGTAGCCGATGGCCTCGCCGGTGGACTTCATTTCGGGGGACAGGTAAGCGTCCAGACCACGGATCTTATTGAAGGAGAAGACGGGAGCCTTCACGTAGCAGCGGTCCTTTTCCTCGGGGTAGATGTCGAAGAAGCCCTGCTCCTTCAGGCTCTTGCCCAGGATGACCTCGGTGGCGATGTCAGCCAGGGAGTAGCCGGTGGCCTTGGAGAGGAAGGGAACGGTACGGGAAGAACGGGGGTTGACCTCGATGATATAACATCGTCGTTGTCGTCCACGATGAACTGAATGTTGAACAGGCCCACGATGCCGATGCCCAGACCCAGTTTCTTGGTGTATTGCAGGATGGTGCCCTTGACCTTGTCGGAAATCGAGAGGGCGGGATACACCGAGATGGAGTCGCCGGAATGGACACCGGTGCGCTCCACCAGCTCCATAATACCGGGAACGAACACATCCTTGCCGTCACAGATGGCATCGATCTCCACTTCTTTGCCCCGGA
>JAFXCU010000121.1 GCA_017521345.1 Ruminiclostridium sp.
GAACAGAACGTCATGGCCGGTCAGGCGCTGATAGCGGGCCATGGCGTCGGTGGCCACGGTGCAGTAGGTGTGGCCGATGTGGAGCTTGTCAGAGGGGTAGTAAATGGGGGTGGTGATATAAAATTTCTTCTTCTGATCTCTTTCCATGTGTATGACCTCCATGCACATTCGTGCTTTGTTTTTCTTGGTTGCTATGGCGTACCACGCCATGTAGGGACTGGTCTTGACCAGTCCGCCCGTCCCCGCACCACGTTGGAACGGTCAAGACCGTTTCCTACATGGGATATCGGCAGGTCCGGGATGGGGTTATTCTTTGTTCTCGGGTGCCGGGATCGGCCCGCAGCCGGTGCAGCCCTGGCAGGAGCCGCCGCAGGAAGCCGGGTCCACGGGCTTGGGGGGCTCAGGCCGGGCGTCGTTGTCCAGCAGGACGGACGCCATGGAGCCAAGGTAGAACACCATGGCCAGCACCAGTGCCAGGTCCATCATGGGCAGGCCGTCACCCAGGACCATGATGCCGAAGGCTGCCGCCAGCAGGCAGGTGATGAGGGTGAGTGTGACCTGGCCCTTACCGAAGGCAAAGCCGGGCAGGCAGTAGCAGCCGATCATAGCCAGCAGGATGGCCACCAGGGAGAACAGGTACCGCTCGATGGTGGGGTCCTGGGCCCAGGTCTGGTAGTTGGCCATGACCCACAGACAGCAGGCGAAGCCGGGCAGCAGGGTCCAGATGCTTTTCACCTGCTTGAAGCGGTTCATCTCCTGCATCACGAACCAGATGCCGGCAGCGGCCGCCAGGCAGACCACGCCCAGGATGGGCCGGACGATGGAAACCTCCCGGGCCATGGTGAAGGCGTTCACCGGGCTGCTGACAAAGGCCTCGATGTTGAAAAAGCCCGCCGCCAGCAGAAGGCCGGCAGAGGCCAGGGTGCAGCTGGTCTGGACCATATTCCCCCGGCCAAAGGCGCTGGTGTAGCTTTTCTCAAAGGTCCGGTGCTTGCCCAGGGACAGGGCGATGATGGCACCGGCGGTGATGAGGGCCACCGCCCACATCAGATAGGTAACAGGCACGCCGCCTATGGGCAGACCGGTCACCGGCTCGAAGGCCTGGACCAGGAACCGCTGACGGACCACCAGGCCGATGAGACCGCCGATCCCCGCCACGGCAGGCAGAACCAATGCTTTTCGCATGAAAAAGGACTCCTTTCCCAGGAGTGAGGACTCCTAAAAAATCGTATCTAATATAATACCACATAATATAGGAAAACGCCACGGCGATTTTATGATTCCGGGAAATTTTTTCGTGGAAAAACCGCCCCGCACCCAAGGGCACAGAGCGGCTTTGTTGTCATTCCAGGTTGGCCACACCCCAGTCCACCACCTGGATCTGGGCGGGGTCGCCAGGTTGGATCTCCCGGATGTAAATGATGGAAAGGGCATCCCCAGGCTGGAATCCTTTGTCTGCCAGGTTCCGCAGGGTCAGGTAGTCCAAAGAGAAGCCGATCTCCGGGTATTCCTGCCGAAGTGCTTCATCCAGGGGTTCTATGACGGCATAGGTCTCATCAACAGAAAGAAGGGTCCCCGTCAGCTCCTTCGGTGGCAGTCCCCAGGAATGGACCTCTGCCACCGGCGGGTCTCCCTCCTGAAGAGGCCCGAAATAGTAAACGGTCACCGTGTCCCCAACGGTGGGGGAATAGACCCCCTCATCATCCAGACCCACAATGGAAAAGGAAATGGTGTCGTAGTCGTCGGACAGATGGGACTGGGATACATCCAACAGGGCAACGGAGTTCTCAATACGAAGGATGGTCCCGGTCACCTGGACCTCTCCATCCCCGCCGTCTCCCGCACCACAGCCCCCCAGCAGGAGCAGAAGGCTCAACAGAACCCCCGCAGAACACAGTCGAACCATGGGTATCCCCCTTTCATTCCTCACAATTTTTATATTTTGATTTTACCATAGAGAGGCTTCCCCTACAAGGGAAAGTATATTTTTCTCACAAGAGAAAGAGAAAAAATCCTCCCCTCTTGCAAGATTTTCACAGTTGTGCTATGATAATGGGTAAAATATAAGAGAAATTAAGGAATCAATTTATGGAAATCAACGGCATTGAGGTCGAACTGGACCTCCGATACAGCGAAATGAACCTCTCCGAGGGGATCATGAAGGCCCTGGACCAGAAGGGCTTCACCCACGCCACCCCCGTCCAGGGGGGCGCCATCCCCTGTTTTAAGGAAGGCAAGGACGTCATGGCCAAGGCCCCCACGGGCTCCGGCAAGACCTTCGCCTTCGGTATCCCCATGATCGAGGCCACCGACCCGGAGGGCACCGACATCACCGGCCTGGTGCTGGCCCCCACCCGTGAGCTGGCCCTCCAGATCCAGGACGAGCTGCGCTCCCTGTGCGCCTTCCTGCCGGGCATCCGCATCGCCTGCCTCTACGGCGGCCAGCCCATTGACCGGCAGATCACCACCCTGAAAAAGCGCCCCCAGATCATCGTGGCCACCCCCGGCCGCCTCATGGACCACATGAAGCGCCGGACCGTCCGCCTGCAGCACGTCCAGACCGTGGTCCTGGACGAAGCCGACCGAATGCTGGACATGGGCTTTATCAAGGATGTCACCCACATCCTCAAGCAGATCCCCAACCGGAAGAACCTGGGCCTCTTCTCCGCCACCATTTCCCGGGAGGTCATGGACATCTCCTGGGTCTACCAGCGTGACCCCGTGGAGATCGTGGTCCGCCCCGTGGAGGAGAACAAGCCCAAGATCAGCCAGTACCGCATCAAAGTCGATATGGGCGGTAAAGTCGACCTGCTGGCCGACATTCTGGAGAAGAAGAACCTGGACCGGGTCATCGTCTTCTGCAACACCAAGAACACCACCGACCGGATCACCGGTCTGCTGAAAATGAAGGGGGTCTCCGCCCAGTGCATCCACGGCGACCTGGGCCAGAAGGTCCGGGAAAAGGTCCTGACCACCTTCCGCAAGGGGGAACTGCGGGTCCTGGTTGCCACCGATGTGGCCGCCCGGGGCCTGGATATCGACGATGTGGATGCCGTCATCAATTATGATATCCCCGAAGAAGGGGAATACTATGTTCACCGCATCGGCCGCACCGGCCGTGCCAAGAACCAGGGCGAGGCCTACAACCTGCTGTCCTCGGTCACCGAGGAGATCCGCCTGGATCAGATCGCCCGGAACAACCAGTACGACATCCCCACCATCACCCTGTAAGGTATGACCCACTCTATGATAGAATTCCGCAAACCCACGTTAGAAGACCGGGAATGGGTGGAACCCCTTCTCCGCCGAGAGGGCATCCCCCTGTGCGCCTACAACTTCACCAACCTCTTCTGCTGGCAGGACACCTACGGCACCGAGATCGCCCGGGACTTAAACCGGGTCCTGGTCCGCTTCCGGCACTCCGGCCTGGGCCTGGCCTACCTGTGGCCCACCGGCAAGGGAAACCCCCTGCCCTCCCTGGACTTTCTGGCCGAGGACGCCCACAGCCAGGGTCAGCCCCTGCGCTTTCTGGGTCTGTCCCTCTACCACCGGAACTGGCTGGAGGACTGCTGGCCCCACCGCTTCACCTTCACCGAGATGCGGGACAGCTTTGACTACCAGTACACCATCGACCGCTTGGCCGACCTGCCGGGCAAGAAGCTCCAGGCCAAGCGCAACCACATCAACCGCCTCAACGACAACTGCCCCGACTGGGACTTTGCCCCCTTCACCGACGCCGACGCAGAGGCCTGCCTGGCCATGGCCCGCCTCTGGCAGCAGGAGGCCCTGGCCCGCTCCTCGGAAGAGGAACTGAAGAAGGAGGAGGAATCCCTCACCCTGGCCATCCGCCACCGGGAGGCCCTGGGCCTGGAGGGTGTGGTCCTCCGCTGTGGGGACGAGATCCTGGGCTTCACCCTGGGTTCCCCCCTCACCGACACCATCTTCGACGTCCACTTTGAAAAGGCACGGGCGGACATCCAGGGGGCCTTCCCCGCGGTGAACCGTTCCTTCGCCCGGTATCTCCGGGACAAATACCCTGACCTCCGCTACCTGGACCGGGAGGAGGACATGGGCATCGAGGGCCTGCGCAAGGCCAAGCTCTCTTACGGTCCGGACCATTTACAGGTGAATATCTCCGCCGTGGAAACGACGGTCTTTCCCTCAGCAATTCTTTGAGGGTCGACACCCCGCAAGGGGCAGTGCCCATTTCAAATAAGGAGGTTTTACACCATGATCACCATTCGCCCCTCCACCCCCGCCGAGATCCCTCAGCAGAAGGAACTCTGGAAGAAGTGCTTCGGCGACCCCAGCGCCTACATCAACATGTTTTACGAGAAGTTTTGTACGGCGGAACAAGTCTTAGTGGTAGAGGACGACGGTGAGATCGACTCCATGGCAGCCGTGCTCCCGTCTACTCTGGAACTCCCCGACGGCAGTGAGATTAAGGTCGGCTATATCTACGCCCTGGCCACCAACCCTTACCTGCAGGGCAAGGGCCACGCCCGTCAGCTCCTGAGCTACGCAGACCAGTATCTCCAGGAACAGGGCATGAAGGCCATGGTCCTGGTGCCTGCCTCCCCCTCCCTCCATCGCTTCTTCTCTGCCCTGGGCATGAGCGAGTGCTTCGGCACCCGGAAGATCGAGCTGCTGGCTTCCAACCTGTCCGAAGACACCGAGGGCTGCACCATGACCCCCATCACCTCCAGTGAGTACAACGACATCCGCAAGAGCTTCCTCCTGGGCACCTTCCATATGTCCTACGAGGACGACCGCATCGAACTGCAGAAGTTCGCCAGCCAGATGAGCAACGGCGACCTGTACAAGATCGAGGTCAACGGCGAGGTGGGCTGCGCCGCCATCGAGTTCGTCCAGACCCGCCGCCTGCTGGTGAAGGAGCTCATCATCTCCCCCAAGAATATGCAGAAGGCCGCCGACCTCATCGGCAAGACCTTCGATGCCTCCGGCTATCACCTGCGCACCCCCGCCTTCTGGGACGGCCTCCCCGGCAGCTACACCCAGGCCTTCGGCATGATCAAGTGGTATGACGCCACCCTGCGGAACAAGTGGTTCAACCGGGAGGACGCCTACCTGGGCCTGGCTTTTGACTGATCGATTTCTGTTTATCCGCCCCCTGACCAAACTGGACTGAACCATAAAAAACGGACAATAGACAAAACACCCCCTGATGTAGGATAATTACATCAGGGGGTAATTTTATGTCGAGACAATATCAAAAGAAGCAGCATCTTCTGGAGCAGATTCGGCAAATGCTGGCATCAGGCATGACTCAGCGAGAGGTCGAAGAAGAATTGGGTCTGACTGGCTATCGTCCAGTTCACGAATTGTTGAAACGGGAACGCCGCAAAGAGATCCCCGGCATGCCGAAAACGAAAGGCCGTCCACGGACGAGGCCACTAACAACGGAAGATGACTACAAAAAGGAAATCTCTCGGCTCCAGATGGAAAATAAACTGTTGCGGGATTTTCTGCGGTCAACAGAAAGGAAGTGAGACCCAAAGCCAAGTATGCTGTTATCTATCGTCACCGGAGCGAATATCCGGTAAGTGTCATGTGTCAGTTCTTCGGTGTGTCCAGAAGCGGATACTATGATTTTGTGAAGCGTGCCGGACAGCTCGAACGCGATGTCGATCTGGCAAAACAGATTGAATTGTGTCAGAGTAAGGTTGCCAAGACTTATGGCTACAGACGAGTCTGGAAGTGGCTGAAAGACAGAAATATTGAGAGAAATCCGAAAACCGTCCTGAGAGTCATGAAAAGATACGGGCTGTTGTCCGAAATCCGCCGCCGCAGAAAATGGGTCAACCTGGGACAGCAGAGTCATAAATACCAGAATCTGCTGAATCGGCAGTTCCAAGCGAGCAAGCCAAACACCAAGTGGGTTACCGATATTTCCTACATCCATACGAAAGAAGGTGTCCTGTATCTATCCATGATCCGGGATCTGTATGATAACAGCATAGTGGCCTACAAGACGGCATCCAGGCAAACTGTCAGCCTTGTGCTGGACACGATTCGATTGGCAATGAAGAAGGAGAAAAAGAGAGTCGCTGCGGAGTTGCAGCTCCACAGCGACCAAGGCTTTCAATATACATCCCAAGCATATTTTAAGCTAACACAATCTTACGGGATAACGCCATCAATGTCAAGCAAGGGTAACCCATACGACAATGCAATGGCAGAAAACTTCTTCTCTATTCTGAAAACAGAGTGTATCTATCGACAGAAACCGAAGACTCTAAAAGAAGCGGATGAACTGATTGACAGATACATTTACTTCTACAACCATGAGCGCATCCAGAACAAAACAGGAGTGGCGCCTCTGACGCTGCGCCACTCCGCTTAAAACTTAATATTTTCCTACTAAGGGGCTTTTTGTACTGTCCGCACAATCTGGGGCAGCTCA
>JAFXCU010000122.1 GCA_017521345.1 Ruminiclostridium sp.
GGGGGAGCCCATAACCTCGTACATGGGTTCGCCGGCAGTCAGGACGGGGAACATGTAAGCCAGAACGTCAGTGACCTGGATTGCTTCCCAGGGAATGATTGCCACGAATGCACCGAATGCTGCCCAGCCGGAGAGGAAGGAGATCTTCTCACCGAAGGCTGCATATGCGAATGCGGAGCCACCACCTGCGACGGGCAACATGGGGACCAGCTCAGCGTAGACCAGGCCGAAGGGGACCATGATCAGCAGAACCATCAGATAACCTAAAGATGCGGGAACGGGGCCGCCGCAGCTGGACATCCAGCCGTTGATAGACACGGCCCAGCCGACACCGACGATAGCGCCAAAACCAATGCAGAAGAAGTCAATGGCGCTCATGCCTTTTTTCTCTCCCTGATTACTCATAAGTAAATACCTCGTTTCTTTAAAATTTTGTAATTTTTCAAACGCGGTCTTCAACCAACGGGTGGCTCAATACGCCGTCAGCTGAAAATTTTCATGTGCGGAATGGCCTTGGTCTGCGCTGACTTCCTACTTTCATCGCAGGGGCCTCTTCCGGCTTGCCTTCTATTCGGTATTGGAATACCCTCCGGGATCACGGCATCCTCCTTTCTTTCCTTCGAGATGGAGCCTTACTCGGGCCCGCTTTTCGTCCTTTTGACGAACTGTGGGGCTTTTTGAGTGAGGTAAGTATATCACACTGTATAGAAAAAATAAAGAGAAATTTCAAATTTTTTTACAAAATACTTATATGTAAGCAGAAGCCTGTCATTCTTTGTGGTTATGTCATACTTCTCAGGTCATCCCGACATCCGGGTTTTCCCGGAGATACCCCTCTAAATACCACAAAATCTCTCTTTTTTCGTTCAAAAGCTCCCCTTCCAATATTTTGTCCAAAAGATGGCGCTGGACCCCACCAATGGCCTTTCCCCGGAGTCCCAGGGCCATGAGGTCGTGTCCGTTCACCGCCAGGTCCCGGATCTGCAGGCAGGGGGTCTCTGCCAGGATCTCTTTTGCTAACAGTTCCAGTCGGTTGAACCTCTCCTCCCTTGTGCAATATGCCGGGGCCAAAGCGGCGGTGTCTCCCCGCTGGATGGCAAGCAGGTCGAAGAAGGTCTCCTCCCCCAGCTTGTTCAGCCAGCGGCGGATGCGGTCCTCCTCCAGAACGGAGTCGTGGTAGCGGATGAGGGTCTCGGCCTTCTCCCGCAGGGCATTGGGAAACCGGAGCCGCCGGAGGATCTCCCCGGCCATGGCGACACTCTCTTTGGCGTGGCCGTAGAAGTGGCCCTGCCCATCCTCCCCCAGGGAGAAGGTGGCAGGCTTGCCGATATCATGGAGAAGCATGGCCAGCCGCAGGTGGAGCACAGGGGGAACATGGTCCACTGCCACCGCCGTGTGGGTAAGCAGGTCATGGCAGTGGTGGATGTTTTTCTGGTCAAAGCCCACCATGGGCAGCAGTTCCGGGATGACCTGTCCCAGGATGTCAGGATAGGAGGAGATGACTCGTCCGGCATCCTTTCCGCAGAGGAGCTTCCCCAGCTCCTGGGCGAGCCGCTCGGCGGAGACCTTTTTCAAAAGAGGGGCGTACTCCCGGGCGGCCTGCTCGGTCTTTTCCTCCAGCCGGAACCCCAGCACAGCAGCAAACCGGATGCCTCTCAAAATGCGCAGGGCGTCCTCCTGAAACCGGACAGCGGGATATCCCACCGCACGGATGATCCCGGCCTCCACATCGGCCTGACCGCCGAAAAAGTCCTGCAGGCCCTTCCCGGGGGCATAGGCCATGGCGTTCATGGTAAAGTCCCGGCGGGCGGCATCCTCCCGGAGGGACCGGGTAAAGGTCACCCCGTCAGGGTGGCGGGCATCGGTATAACCCCCGTCCACCCGGTAGGTGGTGATCTCCAGGGGTTCCTCATCCAGCAGAACGGTCACGGTGCCGTGGCGGATACCGGTCTCGATGACGGGAAATGCCCCAAAGACCCCCTTGGTCTCTTCGGGCAGGGCAGATGTGGTGATGTCGTAGTCCTTGGGGGACAAACCCAGAAGATGGTCCCGGACGCAGCCCCCAACGATCCAGGCCTCATGGCCGGCAGCGCGGAGGAGGTCCAGAGCCCGGGCGGCCTGGTGGGACATGGGAAAGGTCATGGCGATTCCTCCCTTTCGTAGTCCCTCTATTATAGTACAGAAACCCCTTCCTCACAAGAGGAAGGGGTCGCCGTCATTCCGCTTCGATGATCTTGATCTGGTCGGCAGTGAGACCGGTTTGCTCCATGACGATCTCCCCGATCCGGGCGGCGTCGGTCTCGGTCAGGCCGGTCTCCACGGCAGAGACCACCACACTGATACTGTTCTCCCCCAGGAAGGCCACGCAGTCGGTGTATCCCTTGGCGGTGACCAGGTTCTCGATCTGGGCCTCGGTCATGGTGTAGTCGGCCATGGTCTGGATGGCAGCGTTCGCCTCGTCCACGGCCGCCTGGTCAGCCTTCTCATCCTGGGCAGCCTCCTGAAGGAGGGAGAGGGCGTTGTCCCGGGCCTGCTGGCGGTTCAGCCGTGCGGTGGAGAAATAGGTGCCGGACGCCGCCGTTTCTTCCTTCCCTTCCTCTTTTGCCTGGTCGGTGTCCTTTTTCAGCAGGTCGTCCCGCTGGCTCCCCACCAGGGCGGCCTCCCCCAGGTTCTTTCCCGCCTCGGTGTCCTGGGTGTAGCTCCAGTTTAAGTAGACCGCCCCGCAGACGAAGAGGACGATGGCCGCGGCGATGGCATTTCGTTTCCAGAGTTTCATAAGGGTTTCCTCACTTTCCTTTGCTGATAGAGATTTTATCGGCTCCCAGGCCGGTCAGCGCCGACGTGGCCTCGGTGAGCTTCAGGCGTACCGCCGGGTCGTCCCCGCCGGGGCAGACCAGCAGAGCCCCCTGGTAGTTGGGGTAGAGCTCCTGGACTGTGACCGTCTCCTGACTGCTGCTGCCCCGGTTGATCACCACCGTCTCGGTCTCCCCCTGGTCCTCCCTGCTGTCCTGGGCCAGGACCTGACGGGGGCCGTCCTCCAGGGTCAGGACCACCGTCACCTCCCCGGCTCCGTCGATCCGGGACAGGGCCTGGGCCAGCCGGGTTTCCAGAGCGGTTAGGTCCAACTCGTTCTGGGTCTGCTGGGGTTCCGGCTGGGGCGTCTCCTCCCCTGCCGGCAGCAGGAGCAGGACCAACCCTGCCAGGATCACCAGCAGGACCAGCCGGTGCTGCTCTGCCAGTGCCCGGAGCTTTCCGGCCATCCGGGTGAGATCTTCTTTTGGATTCATGGTGACTCCTCACTGATATACTGTTGATACTCCCGCCCTACCCCCAAGTCCTGGGTGATAAAGACCTGCAGGGACCGTTTCTGGTCCGGGGTGAAGGGGCCGGTGACCACCACCCGGCAGGGGACGGGGACCCCATTCTCGTCGGGGATGCACTCCACCCGGGCGGTGCAGGGACAGCCCAGGGCCGCCCCCTTCTCTGCAATGTATGCGGACAATTCCTCCTCTATGAGTCCCTCCAAGGGGTCTGCCGCCTCCCGGACCAGGGACTCCTGGGTGACCGCCCCGGCGGGCAGGGTGTTCACCAGGTCGTAGAGATCCTGGTAGTCCAGACCGGCCAGGGGCTGCAGAAGGCCCAGCACCAGGATCAGGCCTCCGGTGAGCTTCCCCACCCGCTTCACCGCCCCCTCGGGCATGAGGGCGTCCGCCCCGGCAATGACCAGGGCCGAGACCGTCACCGTGAGGATCCAGGTGCGCAGCAGTTCCATGTGCTTCCCTCCTAAACAGCCACCGTGGACACGGCAGAGATCATGGCCACCGCCAGCAGAACTCCGCAGGAACCGGTCATGGCCAGAATGAGCCCGAAGGCGCTGCCGATGGTCTCGATGAGTCCCGTGACCCGGCCGTCCCCGGCTACGGTGGCCGCCAGGGCGGCAGTGACCTTGTAGGCCAGGTAGTGCATCCCTAAGTTCAGAAAAGGACCCATGCAGATGCCCAGGATCACCAGCATCCCAAAGACCCCCGCCGTGTTCCGCAGGATGGAAGCCCCCGCCAGAAGGGTCTCGGCGGTGTCCGAGATGACCCCGCCCACCACAGGCACCAGGTTGGAGATGGTGAACTTCACCGCCTTCACCGTGGCGGCATCGGCACTGCCGGAGATGACCCCGGAAAAGTTCAGGTAGGCCAGAAAGGCCAGGAGCACCAGGGACAGGGCCGTGGCGATGCCCCACTTGAGAAGCCGTCCCAGGCTTTTGAGCCCTTCGTTGCCCAAAGCGGCCCAGGCCACGTTCACCGCCACGAACCCATAGACCAAAGGGATGAGCAGGCGGCTGATGAGGGCCATGAGCAGGTCGGAAAAGAGGATGGTGGCCCCGTACTTGGCGGCGGCCGCCGCCGGGGAACCGCTGGCCGCCAGAGCCATGGCTACAGCGGGCAGGAGAACGTCTCCCAGACTCTCCATCCGGTCGATGGCCTCCTCCCCCAGGTGGAGGAGGGAGTCCACATCCCCCACGGCGATGGTGGCAATGGCCAGGGCCGCCGCCAGGACCGGGACCTTCATGGGGTCTCCTCCGGTGCCTGCCGTCATGGTCCCGGCCAGGGTGCAGAGGATGGTCACCACCAGGATGAGCAGGCAGCTCCGCACCGAGGCCTTCACCGCCCCCTCCAGGTTTTCCAGGCCCCGGTGGTACAGGTTCAAGAGGACCTCTTTCAGGTCCAGGCCATGGGTGAGATCCACCTCTCCGGTATAGCTCTCCCCCAATTCCTCCAGGTCCTCCAGCCCCATGGACTTGGCCTGGTCCTCCAGGATCTCCTGGGTGTCCATGGCATGGGCCACAGGCAGACAGAACACCAGGAGAAGACAGACCAGAAGCAGGGTCCGGACTACAGCAGATCCATGACCAACTGCAGGACCATCTTTAACAGGGGCAGGGCGGCCACCACGGCGGCGGCTCCCCCGGCCACCTCCAGAAAGGCGGCGATGCCCCCCTCCCCTGCATCCCGGCAGAGGGCAGAGGAGAGCCTGGTCACCAGGGACAGGCCCACCGTCTGGACCATGGGCCGGAGGATCACAGGAGACAGATCCCCCAGGGCGGCCAGTTCCTCCAGCACATCCCGGATGGTCTCCATCAGGGGCAGGGTGTTCCACAGGAGGAGGACACAGGCCGCCAGGGCCAGCAGGGCGGCCAGCTCCGGGCTCTTCTGCCGGACCACCACCCCGCACAGGGCGGCCGTGATGCCGGCCGCCGCCAATGCCGTCATATCCATGGCCCATCACAGCCCGAAGAGGGTCTTGACCAGGTCGAAGAGCTGGCTGATCTTCTCTACCACCATCATCAGGACCACGATCAGACCGGCCAGGGTGGTCATGGTGGCCTGCTCCTCCCGGCCTGACCGGGTCAGGACCTGGTTGAGCACCGACACCAGGATGCCGATGGCGGCGATCTGGAAAATCAAATCTACGTCCATGCCTCTCCTCCTTCCACCAAAACGGCTCGTCCCCGTCTGGTTCGCTGGTTCCACTGTATGCAGAGCTGTCCCGGGTTATGACTACAAAAGGATGCACCCAAAGAGGCCCGCCGTGATCCCCAGGGCCAGGTACACCCGGAAAAGCCGGTTTTCATCAGCCCTGGCCTGGGCCAGGTTTTCCTCCAGGCGGGCCGTCAGTCCCTCCAGGGCCTGCCGCTGGCTCTCCCCGTCGTACCGACCCAGGATCTCCCCTGTCTCCCGGAGGATCTGCCGGTCCTCCTCCTTCAGGGGCAGGTGGGACTCCTCCAGGGCGGTCTGCCAAGCCTCTGCCC
Source organism: Ruminiclostridium sp. (assembly GCA_017521345.1). The sequence continues at coordinate 5,804 of JAFXCU010000122.1, forward strand.
AGCTCTCCTCCAGTCTCTCCCGACAGGCAGCAAAGAAGTCTCCGGCCGGACCGACCGCCCGGAGATCCGCCAGCAGGTCAGGCAGGGGGCGCAGGGCGAAGGTCATCTCCCGGTTCAGCCGGGCAAGGCACCGCCGGAACTGGTCCAGGCATACAACACGGTCCCTGAGGGTCATCCCCCGGGCAAGGCCCAAGGCGGTGCACCCGGACAGAAACAGGAGACGTCCCAGCCAGACCATCATAGCCTCACCACCTCATAGGTCCGCCCCTCCCCTGCCTGGGCAATGACCACCAGCCGCCGAAAGACCCCCAGGGCCATCAGGTCCCGATAGAGGGGCCGGCGGTCCAGGTCGGACCGGTCTTTGCCATGGGCAGTGGCCAGGAGGGTCACCCCGCAGCCGGCAGCCTCCCGGATGGCGGCAATGTCCTCCGGGGCGGTGATCTCGTCCACCGCCAGGACCTGGGGAGACATGGCCCGCAGGAGCATCCCCATCCCCTGGGCCTTGGGGCAGTTTTCCAGCACATCCGTCCGGGGGCCCAGGTCCCGCCGGAGGGCTCCCGCCCCCAGCTCTCCCCGCTGGTCAGCCACCCCCACCCGATGGGGCGGACAGCCCTCCCCCAAGGATAGGCACCGGATCAGGTCCCGCAGGAGGGTGGTCTTCCCCAGCCCCGGCGGGGAGAGGAGGAGGGTGCTCTCCAGCCGCCCCCTCTCCAGCAGCTTTGGGAGCACCGGCCGGGCCACCCCGGTCAGCCGACGAGGGAATCGGATGGCCAAAGAGGTCACCCGCCGAAAGGACAGAATCTTTCCATCCTGAATGGCTCCCTCCCCGCAGACCCCAATGCGGAGGCCGCCGGGGGCGGTGACGTAACCCTCCCGCAGCTGGTCCAGAATGGTGTGGACCGATCCCCGTCCCGCTGTCTCCAGCACCCGCCGGAGATCCTCTTCGGTGAGGGTGTGGTCCCGCCAGGTTGGGTGGGTCCACTCGGTCCCTCCTGTGGAAGCCGCCAGAGGGTATCCCTCCCGGAGGCGAAGCTCCTCCATGGGGCGGGTCTCGGCGGCCAGGGCTTTTCGAAGAAACTGGGGCAGCACCCCTTCATAGCCTTCCATGTCATCCCTCCTTTTGGGGCCAGTCTATGCGGGACAGGCCGGGGAGTATGACACACAGGTTGTTCCACGCCATGTAGGGAATGGTCTTGACCATTCCGCTCGTCCACGCACCTACGCCGGAACGGTCAAGACCGTTCCCTACATAAAGCATTGACGGCAAGTGCAAACACAGAGGGTATGCAGACGAACAAAAAGCCTTGCGAAATCAATCGCAAGGCCCTATAATGACAGGTAATAACGAACAGAAAGGACGTGACCCGCCATGCGCGCTGTCATCCTCATTGATAACCTCTCCAACACCCCCGACCTGACCCCCGAATGGGGCCTGGCCATCTATATCGAGTTCGAAGGGCGCAAGTACCTGCTGGACACCGGTGCCAGCGAGATCTTTGCCCAGAACGCCGAGGCCCTGGGCATTGACCTGTCCCAGGTGGACTTCGGCATCCTCTCCCACGCCCACCACGACCACTCCGACGGCATGGATACCTTCTTCGAGAAGAACACCAAGGCCGATTTCTGGCTCCGCCATCCCACCAAGGAGAACTGCTACGGCTCCAAGGAAATGGAGACCATTGACTACATCGGCATCAAGAAGGGCATCCTGGAGACCTTCAAGGACCGCATTCAGTATGCCGAGGGCAAGGTGGAACTGGCCCCCAACGTCTACCTGCTGGGCCACACCACCCGGGGCCTGGAATATTACGGTCAGCTCTACCGGATGTTCCTGAAGATCGGCGACCAGTACGGCTACGACGATTTCCGCCACGAGCAGAGCCTCATCTTCGACACCGACAAGGGCCTGGTGGTCTTCAACAGCTGCTGCCACGCCGGGGCTGACACCATCCTCATGGAGGCCATGGAGGCTTTCCCCGGAAAGAAGGTCCACGCCATCATCGGCGGCTTCCACCTCTTTGAGTCTCCCGCCCATGCGGTTCGGGAGTTTGGCCAGCGGCTCCAGGACACCGGCGTAGAGCGGGTGGTCACCGGCCACTGCACCGGCCAGGATGCCTATGACATCTTGAAAGACATGCTGGGAGACAAGGCCCAGCAGATGGAATGCGGTCTGGTGCTGGAGTTCTAAAACAAGATGCAAAAAATCCCCAAGCCTTCACGGCTTGGGGATTTTTATTGTGTTCCAATGGACTTAGCCCAGGCACTTGGCCAGGAGCTTTTCCCAGTTTTCATCCACGGACTTCTGAGCGGCTTCGATCATCCACTCGTTGCCGGGCTTGAACATGTGGCGGAAGCGGCCCTGCATCCGCAGGTACTCCTCCACGGGGAGCTTCTTCTTGGGCTCGTAGCTCAGACGCCACACGCCGTTTTCCACCTCAAAGAGGGGCCAGACGCAGGTCTCCACCGCCAGGCGGCAGATCTCAGGCAGCTTCTCTGCGGGATACTCCCAGCCACGGGGACAGGGAGCCATCACGTTCAGGAAGGTGGCGCCGGGGGTGTAGATGGCCTTCCGGGCCTTGGTGTACAGGTCACGGAAGTTGCCGATGAAGGTGGTCTGGGCCACATAGGGCACATTGTGGGCGGCAATGATGTCGGTGAGGTTCTTCTTGTTCTGGCTCTTACCGGGGACCACACTGCCTGCAGGGGAGGTGGTAGCGTTGGCAAAGCGAGGAGTGGAGGAGGAGCGCTGGATGCCGGTGTTCATGTAGGCCTCGTTGTCGTAGCAAACGTAGGTCAGGTCGTGACCGCGCTCCATGGCACCGGACAGGGACTGGAAGCCGATGTCGTAGGTGCCGCCATCGCCGCCGAAGGTGATGAACTTCACGGTGTCCTTCACCTTACCCTTGCGCTTGAGGGCATTGTAGGCAGCTTCGACACCGGACAGGCTGGCACCGGCGCTCTCAAAGGCGGTGTGGATGTAGCTGTCCTCGTAGGCGGTATAGGGATAGAGGAAGGAGCTGACTTCCAGGCAGCCGGTGGCGTTGCCGATGACGGCACGATCCTCCTCGTTCAGGGCACGGAGGACGCCACGGACGGCAATGCCTGCGCCGCAGCCGGCGCACAGACGGTGGCCGGGAGCAAAGCGCTCCTTCTTTTCCAGGGTTTTCTTAAAATGATAGGTTCTTTCCATTTCCATGTCGGCTTACCCCCTTTGTCCCAGATGGGTGTAGACGGGACCCAGGTCCCCACCCTCGGCGATATCCAGCAGACGGCCATAGACCCCCTGGAAGTGGGCGGGGGTGATGTCACGGCCGCCCAGGCCGTACACATAGCCCACGGCCTTGGGGCGGGTTTCCAGATCGTACAGGGCGGAGCGGACCTCGGCAAAGAGGGGGCCGCCCTGGGCAGAGAAGCTCTCGGCCTTGTCCATGATGGCCACGGCCTTCACATTCTTCAGAGCTTCTGCAATTTCTTCGGCGGGGAAGGGACGGAAGACCCGGATCTTGATGAGACCGGCCTTGACCCCCTGCTCCCGGAGTTCGTCCACGGCGGCCTTGGCGGTGCCGGCGGAAGAGCCGATGAGGACCAGAGCAACCTCTGCATCCTCCATCTGATATTCCTCAAAGAGGCCGTACTTGCGGCCGGTGACCTTTTCAAACTCGGCAGCCACCTCCAGGATGCGCTTCTTGGCACCCTTCATGGCCTCGGCCTGCTGCATCTTATGCTCCATGTAGTGGCAGCCCAGGTCATAGGGGCCGATGGCCAGAGGATTCTCCTTCTTGAGGAGGTAGTTTTCGGGGTTGTATTCCCCTACGAAGGCCTTGACGGACTCGGTGTCCAGCAAGGTGATGTTCTCCAGGGCGTGGCTGGTGATGAAGCCGTCCTGGCAGATCATCACGGGCAGGCGGACGTCGGGGTGCTCGCCGATGGGCATGGCCTGGAGGAAGTTGTCATAGGCCTCCTGGTTGTTCTCGGCATAGATCTGGATCCAGCCGGCGTCCCGGATGCCCATGGAGTCGGAGTGGTCGTTGTTGATGTTGATGGGGCCGGTGAGGGCACGGTTCACGCAGGCCAGAGTGATGGGCAGGCGGCTGGAGGCAGCCACGTACATCATCTCATACATGAGGGCCAGACCGGCGGAAGAGGTGGCGGTGACAGCACGGGCACCGGCGGCTTCCGCGCCAATGCAGGCGGACATGGAGCTGTGCTCGGATTCCACCGGCACATACTCGGTGTTCACCTCACCGTTGGCCACGTACTGGGCAAAGTACTGGGGGATCTCGGTGGAGGGGGTGATGGGGAAGGCCGCCATCACGTCCGGGTCGATCTGCTTCATGGCAAAGGCGATGGCCTCGTTGCCGGAGAGACGGTCATTGTAGTTCATACCTCGCCACCTTCTTTCATGGTGATGGCCCCGAAGGAGCAGACCTCGGCGCAGATGCCGCAGCCCTTGCAGTGGTAGTAGTCGATGCCCACCAGGCGGCCGTAGAGGACAGGCAGGGAGCTGTCCGGGCAGTAGGGCACGCACATGAGGCAGTGGCGGCACTTGGCCACGTCCAGCACGGGGGTGTTGGTCCGCCAGGCGCCGGTGTTCACCAGCTTGGAGGTGGCGGGCTCATAGATCTCGCCGCCCAGGGTCATCTCCTGCCAGGTGCTGGTCTCGTTGATATCTTTTGCCGAAAGTTTCATTCTGCCTGTACCTCCTGCCAGGATCTCCGCAGGGCGGCCATGTTGCCGGCCACCACCTGGGGCTTGGTGGCAAACTTGTGGGAGAAGCTCTCCTCCATGTCGCCCATGAACTGCTCCTCCTCCAGAACACCGCTGACCTTCACGGCAGCGCTGAGCATGGGGGAGTTGGGGAAGTTTTTGCCCAGGGTCTCCTCGGAGATCTTCCGGGCGTCAATGGTGCACACACGGCCCTTCCAGCCCCGGAGCTTCCGACGGATCTCTGCGGGGGCCTTGGGGGTGTTGATGATGACAGCCCCCTCAGGCTGGAGACCCCGGGTCACGTCCACGGACTCCAGCAGGGTCTCGTCCACCACCACCACGTAGTCGGGCTCTTCAATGTTGCAGTGAACGCTGCAGCGGGTGTCGCTGATGCGGTTATAGGCCGTGATGGGCGCACCCATGCGCTCCGGGCCGTACTCGGGGAAGCCCTGGACGAACTTCCCAGCGGCGAAAGCGGCGTCGGCCAGCAGCAGGCAGGCCGTCTTGGCCCCCTGTCCGCCCCGGCCATGCCAGCGGAATTCTACCAGTCCTTGTTTCTTCATGTTTCGTATCCTCCAACGTTGCAGAGTTGAAATAAAAAGACTTCGTCCCCGTAAAAGGACGAAGTCTTGAAAAATCTTCGCTATACCACCTGTTACCTGCGTACCAACATACGCGCTCCCTGTAACGGTGGAAACCGGCAAAACCTACTGTGCATCACGCAGTTCGGCTTGCAGCTCAGGAGGGATATTCGGACTTCTGCACTACTACCACCGGGCTTGCACCATCCCCGGCTCGCTGAGGGGTTCCGCAGATCTTACTGTCTCCATCATCGCCTTTGATTCGTTCTTTGATATTGTATTATACCCACGGGCCGAAAGCTTGTCAACCGACAAACCTTCCGTTTTCACCCCAGTAAGCAGGTGTTTTTTTAGTCTTCTTCACCGCCAGCCTGACCGGAGAAGATCCAGGGGGCGGGCTGGACCTCGATCTCATCCCGACGGCCCACCTTGGAGACCTCCAGCTGCATGATCTCGGTGGGGCGGATGCCGTTGTCCCACAGCATGCCGGGGATGCGGCTCATGTAGTTGAACTCCAGGGTATAGATGACCACACGGATCTTGGGATTCACCGCCACCAGGGTCTGGAGCTCCATGTCCAGCTTGGGGGATGCCACCAGGAAGGCCACATCGGGGACGGGCCACTTGCTGGACCAGCCCTCCATATCGGAGACGATGTTCACGTTCCGCAGGCCGAAGCGCAGGACGTTCTCCTCCATGGTCTGGAAGTCCCCGTCCTTGTACTCCACGGCGATGACCTTGCCCCGGCGGGCGGCGATGGCGGACTCCACGGCGATGCTCTCGCCGGAGACCACGCAGATGTTGTCTCCCTCGTCCAGGTCCAGCTTGTTCATGATGACCGCACGGATCTCGGGGGCCACATAGCGGATGGAGCCGGGAGAGAACAGGCTGTTGTCGATGCCGGTGCGGTAGGTGGTCCGGGCAACGGGGTTTACGATGAGCATGGCGGCAGAGACGTTGACGCCGCGGTCGATCATCTCGGACAGGATGTTGTGCTTCATCTTGCCCTCAGGCTCAGAGCCCTCATTGTACCAGACCTCGCAGTCGCCCAGGCCGTTGTCCCACATATTATAAAAAACTTCGGGGTGGTTGCCGTCGGTAAAGACCAGCACAGACTTGTTGGTCTGGACGGTGGCCATCAGGTTCTTGTTGTCCCCGGTGATGTCCAGGATGCGGGTGGAGGCCAGGTCGATGTCGGTGTTATCGGAAAAGTACTTCAGCCAGGCCAAAATACTCTCATTATTAAAAATGCTCATTGGTAGATCGCTCCTTTCTTCCCCATGACAGTGTCAGGAGAAAGCGGCCGGCAGGTGCCAGCCTGAATAAATTTCATTGTAAATCCCTCTCTCGTTCCTGTCAAGGACTTCCTGTATTTGAAATTTTTCTGCCAAATTCACAAATTTTACCCTTGACAAACGGGATTTATAGACGTATAATGCAGTGACTCATGCAGGAACTCTTTCGTTTCTGTAGGTTATTTTCAGAGTTTTCGGAGGTTTTTCCCATGAGCAAGATCTACACTTCCGTTGAACAGCTGATCGGTCATACTCCCCTGCTGGAGCTGACCCACATTGAGTCCTCTCAGCAGCTGGGCGCCAAGGTCCTGGCCAAGCTGGAGTTTCTCAACCCCGCCGGTTCCGCCAAGGACCGTGTGGCCAAAGCTATGATCGACGATGCAGAGGCCCGTGGCATCCTGAAGGAAGGCTCCGTGATCATCGAGCCCACCTCCGGCAACACCGGCATCGGTCTGGCTGTCATGGCCGCCGCCCGTGGCTACCGGGCCATCATCGTGATGCCCGACACCATGAGCATGGAGCGCCGTCTCCTGATGACCGCCTACGGGGCAGAGCTCGTCCTCACCCCTGGCGCCCAGGGCATGACCGGCGCCATCGCAAAAGCAGAAGAGCTGGCTCGGGAGATCCCCAACAGCTTCATCCCCGACCAGTTTGCAAATCCCGCCAACGCAGAGGCCCACCGCCTGACCACCGGTCCCGAGATCTGGACCGACACCGAAGGCAAGGTGGATATCTTCGTGGCAGGCGTCGGCACCGGCGGCACCATCACCGGCACCGGCGAATATCTGAAAGCCCAGAACCCCAACGTCCAGGTGGTTGCTGTGGAGCCCGCTTCCTCCCCCCTGCTGAGCCAGGGCAAGGCCGGCCCCCACGGACTCCAGGGCATCGGCGCAAACTTTGTGCCCGCCGTCCTGAACACCGGCGTCTATGACGAGATCATTCCCGTCACCGAGCAGGACGCTTACGAGACCGGCCGCCTCATCGGCCGCACCGAAGGCGTACTGGTGGGCATCTCCTCCGGCGCAGCCCTGTGGGCAGCCATCCAGGTGGCTAAGCGTCCGGAAAACCAGGGCAAGACCATCGTGGTCCTTCTGCCCGACACCGGCGACCGTTACCTCTCCACCCCCATGTTCAGCGAGTAACGCCGTCCCCCTAACTTCGAATTAGTATAGTTTTTCTTTTCTTTTCAAAAGGACCGCCTTTCGAGCAATCGAAAAGGCGGTCCTTTTGTTGTGCCGTTTTATTCCGTGATGATGACGCTGACGGGGCAGTCCTCGGCGGCCTGCCGGGCCTCCCCTTCCTTTCCGGCAGGGACCTGGGCAGAGACGGGCTGGGCGATGCCCTCGTCGTTCATGGCGAAGAGGTCGGGGAACTCCTCGGTGCACAGGCCGCAGCTGATGCAGCCCTCAATGACGGTTACTTTCATGGGATATCCTCCTGGTTTCAGATTCCCCCTTAGTGTGCCGGGATGGAGAAAAAAATATCCCTCTGTTGCCCCTGCAACAGTTCATTTCCCCCTCTTCCATTATACTATAGAAAAACATCCAAGGAGGACCTGCCATGAAGAAACCCCGCATCACCCTGACCGTTGTGGACCAGCTGGGCCCCCACGGCTGCCACCGCGGTCATAAGATCGGCGACAGCTTTGACTTCGACACCCAGCGTGGGGAGCTGTGCCCCTTGGCCATGCACGTGGCCTTCCCCTACATCGACATCCTCCGCTACGGAGGTAAGCTCCCTGCCCGGAGCACCAACGAGTTCCGTTTCTGCTGCCCGGACGTGGAGACCATCAATGTCTTCCGCATTGACGTGGAGGAACAAGCATAAAGGCTGTGCCGAGGCACAGCCTTTTAAATTTGTCGAAAAAGGCGAACTTAGATTTACGATACAAGTGCAACAAAAGATAGTGACTCAAATCGAGATATCTCCTAAAATGGTGTTTGCGGACAACCTGAAAGGAGAGAACGACATGAGCCACTACAAACACCTTACCATAGAAGAGCGAGAAAAGCTATACTTGTTGAAAGGACAAGGAAAGAAAGTTCGTGAGATTGCCAGAGAGCTAGGTCGTGCCCCATCAACC
>JAFXCU010000123.1 GCA_017521345.1 Ruminiclostridium sp.
GATCAGGGAAAGGTAGGTATTGGAAAACTCCTTGGAGAACACGCTGGACGCCGTGCCCCCGTCCTCCGGGGACACCACGCCGGCCATGCCCGCCAGCAGGGCGTCCCAGTATTCTTCGGGCGCCTGGACGTGGCGCACGATCTGAGGCTGGCATTTCTCGTACAGGGTCCCGTCGGGATAATAGATGGCGTCCAGCAGGGTGGCCTTGTGGACGTCGCCCCGGGTGACCACGGTGGCGGCGTACCGGGCCAGGGAGATGGGGGTCAGCAGGGAGACGCCCTGGCCGATGCCGCTTTGAATGGTGTAGGTGGGCTTCCACCGAAGCTCCTCCAGCCAGGTGGAGATGGTGACGACCCAGTCGGTGTGCAAAAGGCTGATCCCCATGGGGATGTTCAGCTCCTCGTAGAGGATGCGGCGGATGTCGTCGCCTCGCTCCCGCTGCTCTCCGTCCTGAAGCTTCAGCAATCGGATGGCGCAGGCAGACAGGGTCTCGTCGCTCACCTGCCGGTCCACCTCCTTGGTGACCCGCTTCAACAGGCCGAAGATCTCGTTGTAGATGAGCCGCGGAATGGAGGAGGTCTGCTGGGACAGGGGTTTGGTGTTGTCATAGCGGGCCTCCTGGCCGCCTACCTGCACGGAGAGCTCGCCGGGGAGCTCCACCCCCGTGGTCCCCTCCAGACCCAGCTGACCGGCCCAGTAGGCCAGCTTCTTGATGCCCACCCGGTCCGCCACGGTGAAGAAAAAGTAGTTGCAGCTCACGGCCAGGGCCCGGCTCAGATTCAAATTAGCATGTTTCCCGGGGGTGGTGGTCCAGCAGGAAGGGGCGTTAGCCGTGACCTTGGTGGTGGGATCGTCCACGAAATAGTAGTAAGGCGAGCGGTCGGAGATGGTGGTGGAAGTGGTGATGGCCCCCTCCATGAGCCCGGCAAAGCCCGTGGCCATCTTGAACGCAGAACCGGGGGCCGTGCGGATGGCGATGGCTCGATTCAGAGTGGGCTGGTTGGAGTTGTCCCCGAAGAGCATCTCCAGCTCCCGGGTGTCCACCCCGTCGGTGAACACGTTGGGGTCGTAGGTGGGATAGGAGGCCATGGCCAACACCTCCCCCGTCTTCGCCCCCAGGACCACGATGGCCCCGGTGGCGGCGGTGGCGATGGTGTTTGGATCCTCCCGAAGCTTCAAGTACTTCTTCCAATCCTTCTCCAGTCTCTCTTCCTGGGTGAGCCTGGTTTCCTCGATGTTGTGGACCAGGGCCTGTTCCACCACCTGCTGGAGCTCGATATCCAGAGTGGTTTGGACCGTGAGCCCGCCCTGGGGCACGGTCTTGCCCAGCACGTCCACGATGGAGCCGGTCCGGGTCTTTTCGATGGTGGTGGTCCCCTGCCGGGAGATGAGGTGACTGGTGAGGTAGGCTTCGCAGCTCTTTTCCAGGCCCGCCACCCCGATGAGGTCGGAGTAGGAATAGCCCAGCTGTAGCAGATTATCGGTCCTCTCCCCGTCCACGAAGGGGGCGAAGCTGTCGAAGGAATAGCCCAGGTTGGTCATGTCGGTGGTCACCTGCTTAGACATGTAGCCGATCAGGTGGCAGGCCGTGTCCTTGTAGGGATAGATGCGGCGGCCGGACATCTCCGTCTGGACCCCTACCAGCTCGCTTTGGAGCATGTCGAGCTCCGTCACCACCGACAGATTCACGTCATAGGCGATGACCACGCCCTCGTAGGCGTGCCAGCTGTTGAGGACCGCGTCCTGCCGGATGGACATGATCTTTTTGGCCTCATCGTAGGGCATGTCGTCGGGGATCTGCCAGCTTTCCCGGAGAATAAGATAGGCCCGCTCCGGGGTGATATCCGGGTCCGAGAAACGGCAGGCCTCCACGAAGTTTTTCTTGCGGGAGGCGATGGCCGACTCGCTGGTGACGCCGAAGTCGTAGCGGTAGGTGCCGTCGTTGTTGAGCCGGATATAGAAGTGTTCCTCGATGGTGCCCCCCGCCGCCTCGATGATGCGGATGGCCTCCATGAGGGAATGGGTATAGCGAGCGGAGTCCACGGGGCTGGTCTTGTCCGGGTCCCGGTAAAACTTCACGTTGTAGGTGGTCTCGTCATAGGCAAGGACGTTGCCGTATCGGTCGGTGATGGTGCCCCGGGTGCCGGACTGGTAGGTGGTGACGATGCTGGTGGCCCGGACCGCCGCCTGGTAGCTTTCCGTCTCCTCCACGGCCAGCTTGTTGAGACCCCAGCACAGATACCCGCCCATGCCCAAAAGGAGCAGCGCCATAAGGAGCAGACGAGCGTTCAGTTTCCAAGCGGGCTGTCGGGTCATGCTGCGTCCACCTGTCCTTTCAGAAGGGGCCTGAAGAGGGCCATGAAGAGCAACCCCCACAGGCCCGTGAGCAGGGCCCGGGGCAGCATGCCGTACAGGATGGAATTCACGAAGGGAAAGCGCATGCCGATGACCCATGCCGCCAGCGCCCGCAAAAGCTCCACACCAAAGGCCAGGGCCATGA
>JAFXCU010000124.1 GCA_017521345.1 Ruminiclostridium sp.
GCATGGCCCGGATCCGGGCCAGCAGCTCCCCGGCGGCAAAGGGCTTGACCAGGTAGTCATCGGCCCCCAAGTCCAGGCCCCGAATGCGGTCCTCCACCTCCCCTTTTGCGGTGAGCAGAAGGATGGGCGTCCGGTCCCCCTCCCGGCGGAGGTTCTCCAGAACGGACAGGCCGTCCAACCTGGGCAGCATGATATCCAGAAGGATACCGTCGTAGTCCCCCATCCGGGCATAGGCCAGGGCCTCTTCCCCGTCGGCCACGCAGTCCACCAAATAATTGTGATAGGTGAGGATGTCGGTCACCGCTTCGGCCAGAGCGGCCTCATCCTCAGCATACAGCAGTTTCATAGGGCTTCCCCCATTTTCTAACACAAGATGGGAGAGATTATACCGGAAAATGCTTACCAGGACTTGAAGAAAGTGTAAACATTTTCACTCCAAGCAGAAAAGGACGGACGCAGATGCGTCCGTCCTTTGGGGATGCCATATTGGATTTACTTCTCGCCGTAGCGCAGAGCGGGGCGGCGCTTGTGGCCGCTGCGGCTGTGGTAGCGGTCGATGATGGCCTTGTCGTGCTCGTTGGCCTCACCGGTGGTGATGTACTTGTCGATGGCGGCATAGGTGACGCCCATGTCGTCCTCGTCGGTCTGGCCCTCGTACAGGCCGGCGGAGGGTGCCTTCTCGATGACGGCGGCGGGGCACTCCAGGTAGCGCAGGTACTCAAAGACCTCGGTGGCGGTCAGGTCGGCGATGGGGTTCAGGTCGAAAGCGCCGTCGCCCCACTTGGTGAAGTAACCCATGTGGTACTCACTGGCGTTGCCGGTGCCGGCCACCAGACGGTTCTCGGAAGCGCCGATGGCGTACAGGCTCAGCATGCGCAGGCGGGGAGCCAGGTTGGTGATGGCCTGCTGGTTCAGCTCGGTGATGGCGCCCAGAGCCTCCATGGCCAGCTCCTTCTGGGGAGTGATGTCCAGCACACGGGTCTTGATGTTGAACTTATCGGAGACAGCCATGCCGTCGTCCTTGTCGATGGTGAAGTTGCGCTTGGAGCTGCAGGGGATGATGACGGACTCGGTGTTCTCACAGGCCATCTTGCACAGGATCATGACCAGGGCGGAGTCCTTGCCGCCGCTGTTGCCGATGATGATGCCGTCGGCATGGGCCTCAGCCAGGGCATCCTGGATGAACTTGATCCGCTTCTCGGTCTCTAACTTATAATCACGCATGGTAACAGATTCCTTTCCCACAAATATTATTCGACGGTGACGGACTTGGCCAGGTTCTTGGGCTTGTCGATGTCGCAGCCGTTGGCCTTTGCCACATAGTAAGCGAAGAGCTGCAGGGGGATGATCTCAGGCAGGGAGTTGAACAGGGGGTTGGTCCGGGGGACGAAGATCACATCGTCAGCCTCGGCAAAGATCTGGCGGTTGCCCTCCAGAGCCACGCCCAGGACCTCGGCACCTCTTGCCTTGACCTCCTTGATGTTGCTCATCATCTTGTCGAAGAGGGCCTCGTGGCAGGCCAGAGCGATGACGGGACGGCCCTTCTCGATGAGGGCGATGGTGCCGTGCTTCAGCTCACCGGCAGCGTAGGCCTCGGAGTGGAGGTAGGAGATCTCCTTGAGCTTCAGGGAGCCCTCCATGCAGGCGGCGTAGTCCAGGTTGCGGCCGATGAAGAACAGGTTGTTATGGCTGTGGTACTTCTCAGCCAGGGCCTGGATGTTGGGGTTCAGGTCGATGGCACGCTGGACCAGGCTGGGGAACTGGAGGATCTCATCCACCAGCTCCTTGTACTGCTCGTCGGTCAGGCGGCCCAGACGGCGGGCCATGTAGACGGCCAGCATGTGCATGACGGAGACCTGGGTGGTGTAGCCCTTGGTGGTGGCCACGGCGATCTCGGGACCGGCCCAGGTGTAGATGACATCGTCGGCCAGCTTGGCGATGGTGGAGCCCACCACGTTGACGATGGCCAGGACACGGGCGCCTCTTGCCTTGCACTCCTTCATGGCGGCGATGGTGTCGGCAGTCTCGCCGGACTGGGAGACCACCACCAGCAGGGTGTGCTCATCCACCAGGGGGTTGCGGTAGCGCAGCTCGGAGGCCAGGTCGGTCTCCACAGGGATGCGGCAGAGCTCTTCGATAACGTACTTGCCCACGCTGCCGGCATAGAAGGCGGAGCCGCAGGCGGTGATCATCACCTTGTTGATCTTCTTCAGGTCCTCGTCGGACAGGGTAAAGTCGTCCAGGACGATCTCACCCTCGTGGATGCGGGACTCGATGGTGGACTTCAGGGCGTTGGGCTGCTCCATGATCTCCTTGAGCATGAAGTGGTCGTAGCCGCCTTTTTCGGCAGCGGCGATGTCCCAAGCGATACGGGTGACCTTCACCTCGATCTCCTTGCCGATGGCATCGTACATGGTGATGTGATCGGGAGTAATGTCTGCGATCTCCCCGTCCTCTAAGTAGACCACGTTCTTGGTGTGGGCCACCAGAGCGGTAACGTCGGAAGCGAAGTAGTTCTCACCCACACCCACACCCAGGATCAGGGGGGCGGCATGGCGGGTGGCGATCAGGCGGCCCTTTTCATCCTCGCAGAGGATGCCCAGGGCATAGGCGCCCTCCAGGCGGGCCACGGTCTTCTTGACGGCCTTCATCAGGTCGCCCTCGTAGTACATATCCAGCAGGTGGACGATGACCTCGGTGTCGGTCTCGCTCTTAAACTGGAAGCCCTTGGCCTTCAGCTCCTCCCGCAGGGCGGCATAGTTCTCGATGATGCCGTTGTGGACGATGGCAAACTTGTTGTTGTTGCTCATATGGGGGTGGGCGTTTGCATCGGTGGGTTCCCCGTGGGTGGCCCAGCGGGTGTGCCCGATGCCGGACGCACCGGGCATGGTGTCACCACCCTGGATCTTTGCGTCCAGGTTCTTGATCATGCCGATGGCCTTCTCCATATGAATGCCGTTCTCTCCCAGAACAGCGATGCCGGCAGAGTCATAGCCTCTGTACTCCAGCTTCTTCAGACCATCCAGCAGGATGGGAGCTGCATTCTGGGTGCCGGTAAAGCCGACGATACCACACATCAGCGTTTCCTCCTTTTTCTGTGCCCTTACTTGGCACGTTCATTCACAGTATTTCTACCAGGTATAAGCCATAGGCTCCCTCTGACGAGGGAGGCAGAGGCCATGCCTGTCTCATTCGCATTTGGTCATACGCTTTTATATTGTCCCATAAAATCATGAATTTTTCAATGGGAAAATGGCGTTTGTTCTGCTTTATTTTGCGGTTTCTTCTGCCTATTCTGACGGAAGGCCAGAAAATCCTGCAGGAATCTCCCTTTTCTTGGCAGGCTGACCCTTGACATAAAACCACTCTCACACTATAATTTAATGGAGCGGACAGGTGCTTCGGGATTGGAAGCTTACTTGTCCCTTTTTTGCGTGAAAGGAGTATAACCTTATGAGCAAATACACCAAAGAAGATATTATCCGCATGGTGAAGGAAGACAACGTCGACTTCATCCGTATGCAGTTTACCGATATGTTCGGCACCTCCAAGAACGTGGCCATCACCGCCTCTCAGCTGGAGCGGGCCCTGGACAACCAGATCTCCATTGACGGCTCCTCCATCGAGGGCTTCACCCGTATCCACGAGTCCGACCAGTACCTCCACCCCGACCTGGACTCCTACGCCATCCTGTCCTGGTATGAGAGCAAGGGCAAGGTGGCACGCCTTCTGTGCGACGTATGCAACCCCGACGGCTCCCCCTTCATCGGTGACCCCCGCGGTGCTCTGAAGCGGGTGCTGGCAAAGGCCGCCGACATGGGCTACACCTTCAACGTGGGTCCTGAGTGCGAGTTCTTCCTCTTCCAGCTGGATAAGGACGGCAAGGCCACCACCAAGACCGACGACGAGGCCGGTTACTTCGACCTGGGCCCCATCGACCACGGCGACTACACCCGCCGGGAGATCTGCCTGGCTCTGGAAGCCCTGGGCTTTGAGATCGAGGCCTCCCACCACGAGTGCGCCCGGGGTCAGCACGAGATCGACTTCAAGTACGCTGACGCCCTCACCGCCGCCGACAACATCATCACCTTCAAGCAGACCGTCAAGAAGATCGCCCACGCCAACAACCTGCACGCCACCTTCATGCCCAAGCCCATCTACGGCGAGGCAGGCAACGGCATGCACATCAATATGTCCCTGTTCAAGGACGGCCAGAACGTGTTCTACGATGAGAACGGCGACCGCCGCCTGTCCAAGGAGGCCTATCACTTCATCGCCGGCCTGCTGGCCCACGTGAAGGCCATCACCGCCATCACCAACCCCCTGGTGAACTCCTACAAGCGTCTGGTCCCCGGCTACGAGGCCCCCTGCTACCTGGCCTGGTCCGCCTCCAACCGGTCCGCCCTCATCCGTATCCCCTCTGCCCGCGGCAAGTCCACCCGTGTGGAGCTGCGCAGCCCCGACCCCTCCTGCAACCCCTACCTGGCCCTGGCCGTCTGCCTGGCCGCCGGTCTGGACGGCATCGAGCGTGGTCTGGAGCCCCCCGAGGAGATCACCGAGAACATCTTCGACATGGACTCCGCCACCCGTGCCGCCAACGGCATCGAGGACCTGCCCTCCTCCCTGGAGCACGCCCTCTTCGCCCTGGAGGCCGACCCCCTCATCCAGTCCGTCCTGGGCCCCCACATCTACGCCCAGTTCCTGGCCGGCAAGAAGAAGGAGTGGGAGGAATACTGCACCCGCGTCTCCAGCTGGGAGGTCGCCAAGTATCTGGTGACTTACTAATTTCATATCTGCATGACGAAACCCCCGGCTCACCGAGCCGGGGGTTTTTAGCTTGTTAAAAAAGGGGGCTTTTTACTTTTTCCCACCGGGCAGCTTTTCCGCCACCTTGGCGATGGGCTTGGCGATCTTACTGATGCCGGGGACATCTGCCAGGGCCACCGCCACAGGAGCGGCCACCTTGGCAGCGCCAACCACTTTGGCGGCACCGGACTTCACCTTTTCCTTCCGGCCATCCACCTTGGCCTGGCAGATATCGCAGCGCTTGGCCGCCTCCTCCAGAGGGGCAAAGCACTTGCCGCAGACGTAGGACAGCTCCTTACCGCACTTGGGGCAGAAGAGGTCATCTTCCTTATATTTCACCTTCTTGTGCTTCTGTCCGCACTCGATGTTGGTACAACCTTTGATGAGAGCCATAGAATTGCCTCCTGTCGTCAAATTCCTTTGTTTTACGATATCATATTACCACTTAAAAGACAAGGTGGATCAGCACCAGGTAAAAGACCGTGCCCCCGCCGATGGACAGGAGCATACTGTGCTTCCACTTGTGCATGAGGGCCACGGCAACACCGGCAATGAGTTCCGGGGCACCATGGTTTCCGCTGGTGATATCCACTCCCTTGAAGCAGTAGATGACCAGCATGGCCATGGCGGCCGCCGGGAGGACCTTTCCTAAGTACTGGATAAAGGCCGGGGTCTCCTTTCCCGCCGGAAAGACCAGGAAGGAGATAAACCGGGTGAGCATGGTGGCCCCCATAATGATGGCCACGGTCAGGATGAGCTGTGTGCTGGTCATTCCTCCAGCCTCCTTTCAATGGGGCGGCGCAGGAGGGTCAGGAAGAGGACGATGCCCACCATGGACGCCACGATGAAGTTGTCCGTCCCGAAGAGCACCAGACAGACCAGGGAGATTCCCAGGCCGCCCAGGGTGCTGATGTGGCTCTTCTCCTTCTCCCACTGGCCCACCAGGATGACGATGAAGAGGGCGGTCATGGCAAAATCCACCCCGGTGGTGTCAAAGGGGATGAACTGGCCCAGGATGGCACCCAGGGTGGTGCCGATGACCCAGTAGCTGTAGTCGAAGAGGGACACGAAGAAATAGAACCAGCCCTTGTCCACCCCCTCCGGCACCTCTGCCGAGACATTCACCGAGAAGGACTCGTCGCACATCCAGAAAATGGTGGGGAACTTTTTCTTGCCCAGGTCTCGATACTTCTCCAGCATGGAGATGCCGTAGAACACGTGCCGGGCGTTGACCATGAGGGTCAGCAGGAAGGTGCTCACCGGGGCAAAGGCCGCCGTGAGGACACTGCCCGCCACGAACTGCATGGACCCGGCAAAGACGAAGATACTAATTAAAATCGGTACGATGGGCGAAAATCCCAGGGCTTTCATGTAGATGCCATAGGCGATGCCCAGCACCAGAAAGCCCGTGAGGATGGGAATGGTATTGGGAAAGGCCGCCTTAGCCGCGGCGGCCAGCTTTTGCTTTTGCATGGGACAGGGACTCCCTTCTGCAGGAAGGTTTTTACAGTGTCATTTATTTTATATGGCGTAGGAAGGTACGTCAACCGTTTTTTGACACACTTCATCATTCCTCCGCATAGGATGCCATGACCCCCTGCCGGGGGATCTCCCCAAAGGAGGAATGTTATGTTTGACGGTGTCCTCCAGCTGGCCTATCCCGTCCAGGCCCTGCTGGCCACCTTACTCACCTGGGGCGTCACCGCCCTGGGGGCCTGCCTGGTCTTTTTCATGGCAAAGCCCAACCGAAACCTTATGGACGGGATGCTGGGGGTGGCCGGCGGGGTCATGGTGACCGCCTCCTTCTTCTCCCTGCTGGCCCCCTCCATCGAGATGTCCGAAGAGCTGGGGCTGAACCCCTGGCTCACCGCCCTGGCGGGCTTTCTGGGCGGCGGACTACTGCTTTTTCTGGGGGACCGGTTCTTCACCCAGCGGCTGGAAACCCGCTTTTCCTCAGAAAACGCCCCCCGGAACCTGAAGCGGTGCGCACTGCTGGTCTTTTCCATCACCCTCCACAACATCCCCGAGGGCATGGCCATCGGCGTGGCCTTTGGCTCCGTGGCCTTCGGCCTGGAGGGGAGCACCCTGGCCGGGGCCTGGCTCCTGGCCCTGGGCATCGGCATGCAGAACCTGCCCGAGGGCATGGCGGTGAGCGTTCCCCTGCGGCGGGAGGGCTTTACACGGAAGCAGGCCTTCTTCTACGGCCAGCTCAGCGGCATTGCCGAGCCCATCGCCGGTGTTCTGGGGGCCCTCCTGGTGCTGAAGGTCCACACCGCCCTCCCCTTCCTGCTGGCCTTCGCCTCCGGGGCCATGATCTACGTGGTGGTGGAGGAGCTGATCCCCGAAAGCCAGACCAATGAGAACAAGGCCTGGATGGCCCTCTTCACCCTGGTGGGCTTCTCCCTGATGATGGTCCTGGACGTGGCCCTGGGGTGAGGTATATTACCCCCGCCCCCCGCATATAGTCAGACAATACAAAACGCATGGAGGCGGTCTGACATGGAACAAAAGGAAAACCGGGTGGTCCTGCGGGGGACCGTGGACGGAGCGGCAGCATTTTCCCACCGGGTACATGGCATCGACTTTTACCGGTTCCCCCTGGCGGTCCCCCGGCTCTCCGGCCGGGAGGATCTGCTGAACATCCTCCTCCCCCACACCCCCGGGGAGGACTTCCCCCGGGAGGGGGACTACATCGAGGTCACCGGACAGGTCCGGTCCTTCAACAACCGGACAGGAGTGGGCAATCGGCTGGTCATCACGGTGCTGGCCCGGTCTGTGGTCCCCACCCAGGAGGCCCCCTGCAACCAGGTCCTGCTGGGTGGCACCCTGTGCAAACCCCCGGTCCTCCGGCGGACCCCTCTGGGCCGGGACATCTGCGATCTGCTCTTGGCGGTGAACCGGAAGTACCGCCGGGCAGATTACCTCCCCTGCATCGCCTGGGGGAGCCTGGCCCTGGCCTGCAGCCGCCTGGAGGTGGGGGACTCCCTCCGCCTGGACGGCCGGCTCCAGAGCCGCACCTACTTAAAGACCCTGGGCGAGGCCACCCAGGAGCGCACCGCCTACGAGATCTCCATCTCTTCCCTGCTGCCGCCCCCGGAAGAACCCCAGGACCCGATGTAAAGAGAAATGAGAGGGAATGTTTACAATTTCGAAATCAAATTCATAATTTGTCCATATTGATCCAATACTTTGGACACAATTCTCCTGTAGTATAACCACTGTAAGGAACAGAACACAATCACACCTCTGATCAAACTTACACTCTCTTTTCTCTCTCTTTTCTCTCTTTATGAAAAACGAGCGGCAGCGACCTGGGAAATCGCTGCCGTTCCTTTTTTTGCTATCCAAACCGTGGTCCAATCTTTCGTTTTGTTAATCTTTAATAATCAAGATATTTGACAGTGAAAAAATTTTCGCTTTTTCACGAAAAAGGACGGCCTAGGGCGTTGCTTTTCATCATGCACTGTGGTAAAGTACAAATTGTACAGACACCTGTACGTTCCAGGCAGGAACTGCAGTCAAAATATAGAGGACGGACCGCACCCCCTGCCAAGCAAGGCCTATTGGTTTGCACCAATATGAAAAGGAGAGCGTTTTATGAATTTTGAACTGAACGAACAGCAGCTGTCGATCCAGAAGATGGCTCGTGAATTTACCGAAAAGAAGGTCGCCCCCGGTATCCTGGAGCGTGACGAGACCCGCGAATATGACGTGAACCTGTATAAGGAACTGTCCGACATGGGCTTCATTGGCCTGCCCTATGCCAAGGAATACGGCGGCCAGGGCCTGGGCTACATGGAGTACGCTCTGGCCATCGAGGAGATCTCCAAGGTGGACGCTTCCCTGTCCGTCTCCTACTCTGTTTCTACCTCTCTGTACGGCGGCTCCCTGTACTTCTCCGAAGCTACCGAGGAGCAGCTCAAGCGCTGGATGCCCCCTGTCATGAGCGGCGGCCACTTCGGCTCCTTCGGCCTGACCGAGCACACCGCAGGCTCTGACGTTGCAGGTATGCTGACCTTCGCTGAGCGTGACGGCGACGAGTGGGTCATCAACGGCTCCAAGTGCTTCATCACCAACGGCCCCCTGTCCGATTACTATGCAGTCTACGCTCTGACCGACCGTGAGCTGGGCCCCAAGTCTATGGCTACCTTCATTGTCGAGCGCAACACCCCCGGCTTCTCCATCGGCGCCCGCCACAACACCATGGGCATCCGCTCCGCAATGGTCAGCGAGCTGCATTTTGATAACGTCCGCATCCCCGCAGGCAACATGATCTCCTCCCCCGGTAAGGGCTTCGCAACCGCTATGAAGACCCTGGACGGCGGCCGTATCGGCATCGCATCCCAGGCTCTGGGTATCGCTGAGGGCGCATTCGAGATCGCTCGCCAGTACATGAAGCAGCGCCAGCAGTTCGGCAAGCCCATCTCCAAGTTCCAGCACCTGCAGTTCCGCATGGTGGACCTGGCCAACCAGATCGAGATGGCTAAGTACCTGGTCTACAAGGCAGCTTCCGACAAGGACGCACACAAGCCCTTCTCCCAGGCAGCCGCAAGAGCAAAGCTGGTGGCAGCTGAGACCGCTATGCACGTGGCAACCGACGCAGTCCAGATGCTGGGCGGCAACGGCTACATGAAGGAGTATCACGTGGAGCGCCTGATGCGCGACGCAAAGATCACCCAGATCTACGAGGGCACCTCCGAGGTCCAGAAGATCGTCCTGGCAAAGACCCTGTTCGACTAATTCGATATCGTACATACCAAAAGCCGCTGAGGATCACCTCAGCGGCTTTTTTTGCGTGTCGATCTCATTCAGAAGAGTCTGCCGAATGATCTGCTCCGGTTCCAGTCCCTGGGTGAGAAAAGGCGGGGTAAGGACCTGAGCCCCTTCACCTGTTCCCGACCAAAGGATCACTTCTGCACAGGGCTCCATAGCTACCCAGCGACTGTCTTCCGTTTCCAACACGAAGACACTGGCAGCCACCAGGTAAACTGCCCCGGAAACCTCCCCCACCTGGGCTTCCCCCAAAAGCTCCATGGATTCCAGGCGGATATCCCCCGCCTGGGGCTGGTCTGGCTCCTCCCCGGCCCAAAAGACACGGGCACCGTAAGTCTCTGCATAGGAATCCGCCAGGGCCTCTTTGCGAGCAGAGTCCTCCGGTCCGCAGCCCGACAGGAGCAGCCCCAGCCCAGCAAGCAGTAGGATAACAAAACCGAGGTTTGATTTTTGCAGTCTCACAAGTACCCCCTCCAAAGTCTATTCAAATAGTTTTATGGAGTTTATTTTAACAGACTCACAAATCTATGTCAATAGACAAACCACAGATGTACATAGTGGTTCCACGCATCAAATATTGACCATTCGGAGTATCAGGCAGAACACAGGGCAAAAAAATCCCCCTGTGGGAGGTTCTACCTCTCTCAGGGGGATCGGATTCACACAGGGGTGCCGTCGGCTTTGAAGATGGGCAGGGGCTCCAGGTAGATGATGTCCTTCCGGCTCTGGGCCTTGCCCTCAGCCAGGATGGCCATGCGGCCGCAGACGATACCGCCGGCTTTCAGGACCAACTGTTCCAGGGCGTGGAGGGACTCACCGGTGGAGATCACGTCGTCCACCAGCAGGATGCGCTTGCCCTTCATCAGGGCGGCGTCGTTGCCGTCCAGGAAAAGCCGCTGGACCGCCTTGGTGGTGATGGACTGGACCTCGATCTCCAGCACATCCTTCATGTACACCTTGGTGCCCTTCCGAGCCACAAAGTACTTCTCATCCCCTGCCAGACGGGCCATCTCGTGGGCCAGGGGGATGCCCTTGGCCTCGGCGGTGATAAGGTAATCGTATTCCGGTGCCTTGTCCAGCAGAGCCTGGGCGCAGGCGGTGGTCAGCTGGCAGTCACCAAAGATCACCAGGGCGGCGATGGCCAGCTCGTCATTCAGGGGGCACAGGGGAAGCTCCCGCTTCACACCAGCCATGGTGATGGGGTAGACCATATTGTTCTGTTCCATAGGGAAAGACCTCCTTGGGTCGAAATATTCTACCTGTATTATCCTCTCTTCCCGGGGAAATGTCAATAAAATATCCC
>JAFXCU010000018.1 GCA_017521345.1 Ruminiclostridium sp.
GCCGGTACCGCTTGAGATAGCCGTCGGAGTACATGGACTCTGCCATGTCGGTCACCAGAGCCTTCCAGCGGCCGGCCCTGG
Source organism: Ruminiclostridium sp. (assembly GCA_017521345.1). The sequence continues at coordinate 82 of JAFXCU010000018.1, forward strand.
TCAGGGCGGTCCACCGGTGGATGACGGTCTCCACGGTCTCGTTGCTGCGGGAAAGGGTCACAGCCAGGACCAGCTTTTCCACCAGATCCGGCCGGTCTATGGCCAGGTACTGGGCCATCATCCCGCCCTGGGAGACGCCCAGGACACAGGCCTGTTTCAGCCCCAGGGAATCCATGGCCAGGGCCACGTCCCGGGCCAGGTCCCGGACGGTGACGGCTTCCGGCAGGTCGGCCCTTCGGTCGAAGAAGTAGACGGTAAACTCCCTGGCGAAGGGGCGATAGAGGAGGGCCAGGGAGGGCCCGGCTCCTTTGATGGGGCGGGTGTTCAGCCCCTGGATCATCACCAGGGGCTTGGGGCCGCTGCCGAAGGTGATGGTATCCATTCGGGTATTCCCGATGGTCAGGGTGCGCTCGTTCAGGTGATACAGCATAGGGACCTCCCCCAAATCAGAGGATCACATACCGCCCTTCCTTCCGGGCAGGGGCGTTGGGGATCTTTGCCGGATGGCCGATGGTCATGACGGCCACCAGACTGCCCTTGCCCGGGGCGAACATGTCCCGCAGGAGGTCACCTGTGCCGGTCTCGATGGGGGCGGTCATCCAGCAGCCACCCAGGCCACGGTCCACGGCGGCCAGAAGGATGTTCTCCATGGCGGCGGCGATGCTCTGGACGATGGTCTCGTCGGTCTTGGTGTAGCTGGGCTTGTGGCGGAAGGCCAGGATGCACACCGGGGCCTTGCCCAGGTTCCGGATGAAGGTCAGGCTCTCCTCGGCCACCTCGGGATTTTTGGCAAAGCGGGTGCGGAGGTTGTCCTCCAGGTCGGTGGACACCCCGTCCATCACCGACAGGAGCCTTTCCATCTGCTCCCGGCTCTGGATGGCCACGAAGTACCAGGGCTGGAAGTTCACCCCGGAGGGGGCCCACATCCCCAGGTCCAGAATGGCCTCCAGGTCCTCCCGGGAGACGGGCTGGTGGGTGTAGGAGCGGATGCTCCGGCGGGACAGAATGGCGTCTTTCAGTTCCATAGTGGATTCCTTTCTTTAGTCGGTGGCGGGGTCGGGCCACCAGTAGTGCTTCAGGGACTGGGGCATCATCTCGTACAGGGCGTCGGCGGCGGCCGAGGAGTCCAGCTTGTACCGCTGGGCCACGATGTTCTTGTACACGGCGCAGATGCCGTTGCAGAAGACGTCTGCCTGGAGCTCCTCCGCCGGGGTGAACCCCTGGCCGTTCCGGTTGGCCCTGGTGATAGCCAGGGCGGTCTGGTAGGAGTACTCATAGATGAAGTTGCTGAAGGAGTTAAAGCCGGTGGAGTCCAGGGCCCGCTTGAAGATCTTCAGGTTCTTCTGGCCGTACTCGAAGAGGTGGTAGCACAGGTCCCGGTAGTTCCTGCTCCGCTCCGGGGAGACATAGTAGTCCAGGACGTACTTGTAGTTGGCATTCATGACCTCGTACTTGTCCTTGAAGTACCGGTAGAAGGTGGACCGGCTCACCCGGGCCTCCTTCATGATCATGTCCACGGAGATCTTTTGGAAGTCGTGGTCGGCGATGAGGCGGTTGAATGCCTCGGTGATGGCGTGCATGGTTCTGGGTACCATAGGGACCTCCTGACAGAGTGAAAAACAATTTTTGTCCATTGTACCATAATGGTACAAAACCGGCAATCTGTTTCAAGACGAAAAACCGGCCATTCCCATAAAATAGAGGAAAAAGGGGGAGTGGCCATGCATGAGCTGGGAGTTCTGACCCACATTGTGAAAACCGTGGCCCGGACCGCCCAGGCCCACAACATCCGGCGGGTGAAGCACATCACCCTGGAGGTGGGGGAGGCCTCGGGCTACGTCCCCTATTACCTGCATAAGCTCTTCCCGGTGGCTGCCGATCAGCTTTCCCTTCTGGAGGGGGCCCAGCTGCGGCTGGAGACCGTCCCCGGCCGGGGCCTGGTCATCAAGGAACTGGGATACTGAACCGAAAGGGATCGGATATGGAAGAATGTAAGAAACAGGCCAGCAACATCGACGAGGCGGGCAACGTCCTCTACCTGGACCAGGAGCGCCTGGACCGGAAAGAGGTGGGCTTCCCGCCCTACCAAAATAAGCCCAACGGACTGGGTATCTTCAACTGGCTGGTGGAGCACGTCCTCTACATGAACGACAAGCGGTGGCCCCTGGCCCTGAAGCTCTACCATATGTTCGTCCGGTTCTCCGTCTGGATGAAGGAGGGGGGCTGGAAGGCCAGGCTCTACAAGACGGGCATCAAGCTCTATCCGGACATGGAGCGCCAGACCAGCACCCTGGTGATGCCCCTGAACGTGGACGTCACCGACCAGGGAGAGAAGGTGGTGGTCCCTCTGGACCTCATCAAGGAGTCCCTGAAAAACGTCACCTACATCGCCGGCATGGACACCTGCCTCTGCCGGGAGGCCAACGAGTGCAAGGACTATCCCGTGGACGTGGCCTGCCTCTTCCTGGGAGAGCCCGCCAAGACCGTGGTGAAGCACGGCCTGGGCCGGTTCTTTACCTACGAGGCGGCCTGCGCCCGGGTGGACGAGGCCGCCCGCCACGGCCTCATGGGTCAGGCGGTTTGGATCGAGGTGGAGCAGATGCTCTGGGGCGTCCGGAACGACGAGATGGACCGCTTCCTGGAGATCTGCTTCTGCTGCCCCTGCTGCTGCATCGCCATGCGGCTGGCCCGGAACGCCACCCCTGCCGAGCGGCACCGGTTCCACCCCTCGGGCTGGACCGCCGTCCCCGACCGGACCAAATGCATCGGCTGCGGTGCCTGCAACGAAGGTCCCCACGGCTGCCCGGTGGAGGCCATCTCCTTCGACAACGGGGGCAAGGTGGTCATCGACCAGGAGCTCTGCGTGGGCTGCGGCATCTGCAAGAGCCGCTGTGAGGTGGGGGTCATCCAGATCAAGCAGACCATGCCCATGCGGAAGGACCTCCACGAATACTTCCTGAAGGACTACAACCTGGACATCAAGGTGTGGGAGGAAGACCATGGATGAACTGAAGATCATTGAACTCAAGGAGAGCGTCTTTGCCGACAACGACCAGGACGCCGCCCGCCTGCGGGCCCAGCTGAAGGGGGAGAAGACCTTTCTGCTGAACCTCATGTCCGCTCCCGGCTCCGGCAAGACCAGCACCCTTCTGGCCCTGGCCCGGTACCTGCGGGGAGAGGTGCGGATGGCCGTCATGGAGGCCGACATCGACGCCTCGGTGGATGCTGAGGCCATGCGGCGGGCCGGAGTGGAGTCCATCCAGCTCCACACGGGGGGCATGTGCCACCTGGACGCCGACATGACCCGTCAGGGTCTCCGAGAGCTGGACACCAGCGGCCTGGACCTGGTGGTCCTGGAGAACGTGGGCAACCTGGTCTGCCCGGCGGAGTTCGACACGGGTGCCGCCCGGAACGTGACCATCCTGTCCGTGCCGGAAGGCCACGACAAGCCCCTGAAGTACCCCCTCATGTACGAAACCTGCCACCTGCTGGTCATCAACAAGATCGACGTGCTGCCCTACTTCGATTTCGATGTGGACCAGGCGGTGGAGTATGCAAAAATGCGCAACCCCGACATTGAGGTCATCGTCATCTCGGCCAAGACCGGGGAGGGCATCCCCAACCTGGCGGAGTGGATCCTGAAACAGGTGAAAGAATGGAATGGGTGACACGAGTATCAAAAAAGTTTGGGTTTACGAACGTTAAAGCCTCCCTTGTGTAAAGGGAGGTGGCTCGCCGTCAGGCGAGACGGAGGGATTGTCTCGGAAAAAGCTGCGAATTCGCACCGCCTATCGGTAGAACTGCAAGGTTTTTGCTGCACAATCCCTCAGTCACCTTTGGTGACAGCTCCCTTTGCACAAGGGAGCCATTGCCAGATAGGAAAAAGACCGCCGAGGAATCGGCGGTCTTTTCGTTTGGAATATAAGAGTATGGTTGGAATATAACCTAAACTCGCAGGAATAAAGGAGAGAGTTTGAAATCAGCTGTTGTTTACGGACTCCACGATGGCGTCGGCCAGGACCTCCAGTTCGGCGGCCTTGTCGGGACCCATGGAGGAGGCCAGGCTCAGGCGCTCGTTGAGAACGTCGCAGTTGCGCAGCTCCTCGTTGATGAACTTCTGCATCAGGTCGCCCGACTTGCAGGCCCAGGAGCCGTTCTCGATGAGGGCGAAGGTACGGTTCTGGAGGTTCAGGGCCTTCATATCCATCATGAAGTTGTGCATGACCGGGTAGATGCCCAGGTTGTAGGTGACCGAGGCCAGCACGATGTGGCTGTACTTCCAGGCCTCGGAGATCAGGTAGGACACATGGGTGTTGGACACGTCGTAGACCGACACATTGGTGACACCCTTCTCGCACAGCTTGGCGGCCAGCGCCTGGGCGGCGGCCTCAGTGTTGCCGTACATGGAGGCGTAGGCGATGAGCACGCCCTTCTCCTCGGGGATATAGCGGCTCCACTTGTCATACTTGTCGATGAAGTAGCCAAAGTCCTTTCTCCACACAGGGCCGTGGAGGGGGCAGATGAACTTGATCTGGTCCAGAAGGGGAGCGGCTTTGCCCAGCAGCAGCTGGATATGGGGGCCGAACTTGCCCACGATGTTCACCAGGTAGCGGCGGGCCTCGTCGATCCAGTCCCGGTCAAAGTTCACCTCGTCGGCAAAGAGCTTGCCGTCCAGGGCGATGAAGGAGCCGAAGGCGTCGGCAGAGAAGAGAGCGCCGTTGGTCAGGTCCAGGGTGACCATGGCCTCGGGCCAGTGGACCATGGGGGCCGCCACGAAGGCCACGGTGTGGCCGCCGAAGCAGTGGGTGTCCCCCTCGGCCACGATGCGGATGTCGTGGTTGTCCGGGTGGAAGCCGAACTGGCGCATGAGCATGAAGCCCTTCTCGGTAGAGATGATCTTCACATTGGGCCAGCGGATGAGGACCTGCTCGATGGAGGCGGCGTGGTCGGGCTCCAGGTGGTTGACCACCAGCCAGTTGAGCTCACGGCCCTCCAGCAGATACTCCAGGTTTTCCATCATCTGGCGGCAGACCGACCAGTCCACGGTGTCGAACAGGACGGTCTCCTCATCCAGCAGCAGGTAAGCATTATAGCTGACTCCCTTGGGAATCGGGTGAATATTTTCAAACAGGGTGGTGCGATGGTCGTTGGCGCCAACCCAGTACAGATCGTCAGTCACTTTACGAACACAATACATAATTCGTGCCTCCTTTCAGGTTTTCACGGGTTCAGCCTTCAATGAACTGGTCCTTGCCCTCGGAGCATTCGGGGCAGACCCAGTCTGCAGGCAGGTGTTCAAACAGGGTGCCGGGCGGGACCTCGCTGTCCTCGTCACCCAGATCGGGGTTATACAGATAGCCGCAGCCGCTGCACACATAGCTCTTGCCGATGGGGGTGGGCTTGGGGGGCTTAGGCCGCTTCATTTTCACCATGGGGGGTGCGGGTTCCTTTTCGGCGGTGCCGCCCAGGGCTTCGATGAGCAGGGGGATGATCTCCATCATGTCCCCCACGATGCCGTAGTCGCAGTTCTTGAAGATGGGGGCGTTGCCGTTCTTGTTAATGGCCACGATGGTGGAGGCGTCCTTGATGCCCTTCAGATGCTGGGAGGCGCCGGAGATGCCGCAGGCAATGTAGAGGTTGCCCAGGAACTTCTGGCCGGACATACCCACATAGCGGTTCAGGGGCAGGTACTGCAGGGTCTCTGCCACGGGGCGGGAGGAGCCGATGGCGGCGCCTGCTGCCTTGGCCAGGTCCTCGATGAGGGCCATGTTGGCCTTGTCGCCTACGTCCTTACCCACAGAGACCACACGCTCTGCCTGGGCGATGGGGGTGTCCATGGGGATGCCCACGGAGAAGTCGTAACCGTCCTTCTTCAGGGCGGCCACCAGGTCGGCCACCTTCTGGGCGGTGTCGCCCTCCCGGAAGATCTGCTTCTTGCGGATGCCGGTGATGGGAGCGGGCTTCTTTCCTGCGGAACGGCCGCCGGACTCATTGCCCTTGGTGAGCTTGCCCAGCAGGTAGGAGGCGATGACCACCCGCTGGATCTCGTTGGTGCCCTCGTAGATGGTGGTGATCTTGGCGTCGCGGTAGGCGCGCTCCACGTGCATGCCCTTCAGGAAGCCGGTGCCGCCGAAGATCTGGAGGGCGTCGTTGCAGACCTCCAGGGCGATGTCGGAGGCGTACATCTTGGCCATAGCGGCCTCCATGGCGTAGGGGGCATGGGCTTCCTTCAGCTCGGCGGCGGAGTAGACCAGCAGCCGGGCACAGCGGAGCTTGGTGGCCATGTCAGCCAGCTTGAAGGAGATGCCCTGGTTCACGCCGATGGGCTTTCCGAACTGCTGGCGCTCCTTGGCGTAGGCCAGCGCCTCCTCGTAGGCGCCCTGGGCGATACCCAGAGCCTGGGCGCCGATGCCGATGCGGCCGCCGTCCAGGGTGGCCATGGCGATCTTAAAGCCTTCGCCCTCCTTGCCCAGCAGGTTCTCCTTGGGGACCTTCACGTCGTTGAAGATGAGCTCTGCGGTGGTGGAGGAGCGGATGCCCAGCTTGTCGTAGTGGTCGCCGTACTCAAACCCGGGCCAGCCCTTTTCCACGATGAAGGCCGAGATGCCACGGGTGCCGATGTCGGGGGTGGTGACGGCAAAGACCACATAGGTGTCCGCCTTGGGGGCGTTGGTGATGAAGATCTTGCCGCCGTTGAGGAGATAGTGGTCGCCCTTGTCTACCGCGGTGGTCTCGGTGCCGCCGGAGTCGGAGCCTGCGTTGGGCTCAGTCAGGCCGAAGGCGCCGATCTTCTCGCCCTTGGCCAGGGGGACCAGATACTTCTGCTTCTGCTCCTCATTGCCGAAGGCGTAGATGGGCCAGGTGCCCAGGGAGGTGTGGGCGGAGAGGATGACACCTGCGCCGCCGTCCACCCGGGCCAGCTCTTCCACGGCGATGGCGTAGCTCAGGGCGTCGCCCCCCATGCCGCCGTATTCCACGGGGAAGGGGATGCCCATCCAGCCCAGCTCGCCCAGCTTCTTCACGGCCTCGGTGGGGAACTCGTTGTTCTGGTCCAGCATGAATGCGATGGGTTTGATCTCTTCTTCTGCAAAGGCACGGATCCGGGAGCGGAGCTCCTCGTGGGCCTGGGTGGTCTGAAACAGCATAGGGTTACCTCCTTAAAGAATGTCTATACTTGATGAATTTAGTCCGATATTAAGGTAAAAAAGAATCACTTCTTTTTGAGAAGGGATTCCAGGGGATAGGACCGCAGCTGATCGTTCAGGGTCTTCTGAATGGCCATCAGCTGGGGATGGACCGAGCAGCCGCCGCTCTGCCGGCGGGCGCAGGAGAAGTCTGGGTCCATACAGGCATTGACCTCATAGCCTCCCTCGATGGCAGTGATGAGGTCGTAGAGGGAGACGGTGTTCAGGTCTTTGTCCAGGCGGCAGCCGCCGTCCACGCCCCGGGTGATCTGGATGAAACCGGCCTTTGCCAGCTTCTTTGTGATCTTATAAGCGAACTGCTGGGGGATGAACTCTTTTTGGGAGATCTCGCCCACCGGGCGTTTCTCGCCGTCGGTCAGGCTCTGCAGGATCCGCAGAGCGTAATCGGTTTCCCGGGTGATGAGCACGACTGTCACCTCCTGTGGTTTGATGGTGCCATTTTATCAAAGTGGACGAAGTTTGTCAAGTATTGTTTGAAATATTTTCCTATGAATTTGGTTGAAAGAAAAGGCAGGCCCCCGATGGGAGAGAGCCATGATCCATCAGGGGCCTGCCGAGATCCTATGAACTTGTAGGGGAGGGATCAGGAATGGATGTTGCCGCCGCCCTCCACGTTGATGTTCTGGCCGGTGACCCACTGGCTTTCCTGGCTGGCCAGGAAGACGGCCACGGGGGTGATGTCCTCGTAGGGGTCGCCGGGGCGCTTCATGGGGTTCTGGCTCAGGCTGGCCATGACATAGGCCTGCTGCTCCGGGGGAAGCTGCTCCACGCCTGCCCGGACATTTTCCGTGACGGCGCTGGGGCTCAGGACGTTGACACGGATGCCGTACTGGCCCCACTCCCGGGCGGCCACACGGCTGAGGCCACGGATGGCCTCCTTGGTGGCGGCGTAAGCGGCATAACCCTCCAGGCCCAGCTCGCCGGCGCCGGAACCGAAGTTGATGATAGAGGAGGGCTTATCCTTCATATAGGGGAAGCACAGCTGCATCAGGTGCCAGGTGGCAAAGAGACCGCTCTGAATGGTCATGTTCAGCTGATCGATGGTGTGCTCCAGGAAGGGGTGGGGGTCGGTGATGGAGACTGCGTTGTTCAGCAGAACATCCACGGTACCGAAGGTGCTGACCACAGACTCCACAAAGGCCTTCAGCTGGTCATAGCTGGTCAGGTCCACGGGGATGGCCAGGACCTTGGCCCCCAGGACCTCGCACTCTTTGGCGGTGGCGGCCAGCTTATCGGCCGAGCGGGCGCAGATGGCCAGGGATGCACCCTCCTGTGCAAAGCGCAGAGCCAGCTGCTTGCCCAGACCGCCGCTGCAGCCGGTGATGATGGCAACTTTTCCGTCCAGTTTTCCCATAATGATTGCCTCCTTTTTGAGTAAAATGATAGGTTCAGTATAGAAAAAACCGGCGGGATGGTATATCATAGTTGTGCTGAAATTATTTTATTTATGCTGGTGGTGTGAGGATGGATCGGAAAAGTGTTGCAAACAGCCTGCGGGTAGACCAGAGTCGGGAGGATAAGTATGAGAGCTTCTCCTTTCAGCTCTTTCCGGAGCAGCAGGACTGCATCCGGAACGGAGATGTAGAGGAACTGGAGAACTGCCTGGCAGAGGAGACGGTGGAGTACTACCGGCAGACCGACCCCAAGGAGGAGGAACTGCCCTTCCTGCTGCCCTATCTCTGCGGCTGCATCCTGATGGCAGCCTGCAGCGGCGGTCTGCCCCTGGAGCGGGGAGCGGCCATCAGCAGCAAATATCTGGCCCTGGCCCCAACCGTGACCTCGGTGGAGCGGCTGGTGGAGACCGCCCGGGAGATGAAGCGGGAGTTTGCCCGGGAGGTCCACCTCCACAAGCGGTTCAACAGCGGTCACCAGGGGGTGAACACCTGTATGCGGTATATCTATGAGCATGTGGGGGAGCGGCTCACCGTCCGGCAGCTGGCGGAGGTCTGTGGGTACAGCCCCTCCAGGCTCCAGCATCTGTTCCGGGAGCATACGGGGACCTCCATGACAGAATACATCCGCCGGGAGAAGATGGAGCGGGCCTGCCTGCTGCTGAAGCATACGGACCTGTCCTGTGCGGCCATCGGGCAGAAGCTGTCCTTCTGCAGCCAGAGCCACTTCGCCCAGCGGTTCCGGGAGGAGATGGGTATGACCCCGGCGGAGTACCGGTCATCAGATGTATAACGAAATGAGCTGGTGGGAAGACCAGCTCATTTTAAGTGTAAAAAACCCACTCGCTATGCGAGTGGTTCAGGAAAGCCTAAGGCTATGCAGAGAAAAACCTCCCATGCTAAGCTAAGTGTAGGTCTGCCAACCGCACCAAACAGCAAAAGGAGGTTGTCTCAATGGACAAATTGACA
>JAFXCU010000125.1 GCA_017521345.1 Ruminiclostridium sp.
ATCCATGGCTCCCATGTGATCCTCTGTACCGGCGGTGCCGATGTACCGGATCAGGATCTTACGGAGGCTGCCATGCTGGCGGCATGGCACTCGCAGGGGCGGGAAAGCGGCAATGTGCCTGTGGACTATACGCCGGTAAAGTATGTGAAAAAGCCTGCGGGAGCCCGGCCGGGTATGGTGATCTACACCACCTACCAGACCGCCTACGTGGACCCGGACCCCTCTCTGGTGGAAAAACTGAAGAAAAAATAAAAAAAGGACGCGTGCAGATGCACGCGTCCTTTTTTTGTATATCGTTCCGGTGAAAACAAAAAGGCTCCCTTGTGTAAAGGGAGCTGGCAGCCGTTAGGCTGACTGAGGGATTGTGCGGCGGTGACGCTGAGGGTGTTTCAAAGTTGATGCGAATGCGCATTTGTTGGGTTACTTCTTTAGCAGTCTCTTGGCGTTGGCCAGCATCAACTGCAGGTCTTCGTCATCCAGCTGGGCCAGAACGTCTATGACTTCCTCTGTCAGCTTGGGATTACGCTTTTTTGTGTCAAAAAAGTCTTCAGGGGTGATGTTAAAGTACTCGCAGATGGCAAAGAACTCCGTCATGGAGGGCAGAGTTTTTCCGGAGGAAATGTTATTGATGTATCCCCGGCTGTGGCCCAGGTCATAGCTCATGCGGTATTCGGAGACACCCTTCTGGATGCGTAACTGGGTAATGCGTTCCCGGACAAACTCTGCGGTCATGTAATCAACTCCCTTTTTCTATAGCATACCGCTAAGAGTATGTGAAAAGGGTGGGTATAAAATGCGAAAACTATTGAAACGCACTTTATAAGATGTTATTATGAAATAAAATGATGGTGAGGGCTAAAACGCCATCAAATAAATGTCGAGGAGGATGAAACATGAAAAGAGTGCTTTCATTGTGTCTGGCCCTTATGATGACTCTGTCCCTCTGTGCCTGTGGGGGAGGGGAGTCTGCATCAGATGCCCAGGAAGAAACTATGGATGGCCTGTGGGAAGCGATTTATGAAACGGATGAGTTCGGGGATGTAGCGGAAAATGCAGAAATCGTTCTCCGGAGCCCCATTGTTGGTGATTTCAGCAACACGGCAACCAATAGCTCTGAACTGGGAGGGTATGTATTCATCGATGCATTCCCGGGTGCTGATCACTACTATGTGGTATTCCGCCTTCAGGAATACGGGGATATGCCCATTACATATACGAGCAGCGAAGCGGAAGAGATCGTTTTGAAAACTAAGGTTGGCGATAAAATCAGCGAGTATTCACTGTTGGGTGTTGCTCCGAACAGTGATTTGGTTCTGGGCACTGATAATGTGACCGACGGCGATGAGGTATATGCGTCTTTGTGCAATGGGAATGATGTAAGATGCATTATTACCATCGGTAGTTCTCAGTATAACTTTACCATCTATAGTTCTAATATTTTGGTTGCCGGTGATGAAGCGAGCGGACTTGCTCAGGCGCAGATCGATGCAAGGCAGATCAATTCCACTTCTGAAGCACTGAAAGCCTTCTTTGAAAAGCGAAGCTATACTGAGAGGGGCAACTATCTGATCGAGCATATGAATGATTATCCTGTAGTAGAAACTGATGAATTAAAGGAACTGTTTCCCGGCTTATGGATGTATATGGAAGTAGACAGCAGTGAGTACACGACGTGGTGGGTTAACTATTATGAGAGTGACAGTTCCATAACACCGGTAGGATATTTTGTGGACGGTGATGAGTGGACTGAACCGTCAAATACTGGATTGCCACAGTCTTATGAGGTGATAGACAATTTACTTAGAGAGTATCGGATCAATGGAAATGAGCGAAAACTATCTAAAGAAATTGAATTCCGAAAATTACAGGATGGGTACTATATTGTTCACACAAAGCATTTTGGTTATGAGTTTGAAAGCATGGAAATCTATGTCCAATACACAGACGAGGGGAATCCCGCATATGAAATCCAGTAATAGAGTTATTGCTGGCATTGACAGATAAGAAGAGGGAGAGATACCGTACCATGAAGGATTGCAATAGCCTCCAGGTCACGTTATCTCTCCCTCAGTCACTTCGTGACAGCTCCCTCGTCAGAGGGAGCCTTTTGTTGTTCTAAATCAAAGCGTATCCGAATCCACGGAGATATTATCCGTCCCATTGGCCTCAAATTCGTTGATATAGGCCTCGATCCGGCTGGTGAGTTCCGCATAATTGCTGGCGTCGATGGGCACGTCGTTCATGTCCCTTCTGGCCAGGTCCTCGGCCAGGATGTCGAAGAAGACGCAGTTCTCATACTCCATGATGGCCTCGTGGATGCCGCCCTCTACGAAGGCACGGGAGGGGATGGTCTCCCCCTGGTAGATCTCGGCCAGATTGTCCCAGCCGATCTCCCGGGCCTTATCAAAGAGCAGGCTTTCCACCCGGTCGTAATCCCGAAAACGGTCCTCCCCCCGAATGGAGTTGAGGATCCAGTTGCCGATATATGCCAAGTCCAGCAGTCGCCGGAACTCCTTTTTGCTCATTTCCAGCTGCATACCATGCCCTCCTTCCTGTGGGGTCCAATGGGCTTTTTCCATTCTACGCAGACGGGGAGGAAAGGGCTCCTCCCAACGCCAATACATTATATAGTCAATCCCAGGGAAAGTCAAAGGACTTTTTGTGAATTGTGAGGGGTGTGCCCTCTCTTTACATTTATTATAAAATCGTGTATAATTATCTGCCGAATATAGCATCTTGCTTTTAACACCAACCGGAACAAGTGAGGGCAGAGTATGGAACAACCTGTTATTATTTCGATCAAAAGCACCCAAAAGCCCACCGGGGCCGACCAGGACGAGATGGAGCTGGTCACCCAGGGTATGCTCTACGGAAACCAGGAGGAGGGCTACACCCTCACCTATGAGGAGACCAGCCTCACCGGCCTGGAGGGCACCACCACCACCTTCCTGGTGAAGCCCGACAACATCACCCTCCTCCGGGTGGGTACCATCAACAATGAGATGGTCTTCAAAGTGGGGGAGAAGCACGTCTCCCTCTACCAGACCCCCTATGGCGGCCTGCTCTTCGGGGTGAACACCCGCAAGGCCGAGGCCGACCTGAGCGAAAAGGGCGGTCACATCTCCATCCGCTATCTCATGGAGATGGAGCACGAGACTGTGTCGGAGAATTCCTTCGAGATCCAGGTCTCCAACCCTGAACTTCCCCAGTAAATCATAATTTGAAATAAAGGTGACAACAGTATGGCAAATCTGATTCAATACGCAAAAGACCAGGTGACCGAGGTCACCCGCAAGGCCTACGAGGCCGCCGCTGCCGCCGGCGTCCTGCCCGGCGGCGCAGAGCTCAAGGGCGGCGTGGAGATCCCCAAGGACCCCACCAACGGCGACTACGCCTCCTCCTACGCCATGGCGACCGCCAAGGCTCTGAAGATGAACCCCCGTGCCATCGCCCAGGCCATCACCGACCACATGGACCTGGAGGGCACCATCTTCTCCTCCGTGGAGATCGCTGGCCCCGGCTTTATGAACTTCCGCCTGGGCTCCAAGTGGTACGGCGACGTGCTGGCTGAGATCGAGGCCGAGGGCGCAGCCTACGGCCAGGGCGAGGGCAGCAAGGGCCAGAAGGTCATGGTGGAGTTCGTCTCCGCCAACCCCACCGGCCCCATGCACATGGGCAACGCCCGCGGCGGCGTCCTGGGCGACACCCTGGCAAACGTCCTGGCCCGCGACGGCGCTGACACCTGGAAGGAATTCTATGTCAACGACGCCGGCAACCAGATCAACAAGTTCGCAGTCTCCATCCAGGCTCGCTACTTCCAGATCCTTCTGGGTGAGGAGAACGTGGAGTTCCCCGAGGACGGCTACCACGGCCAGGACATCAAGGACCTGGCCCAGGCTTTCTATGAGAAGCACGGCGATTCCTTCAAGGATGTAGATGAGCAGACCCGTCTGGACGCCCTGGCCGCCTTCGGTCTGGAGCACAACATCCCCAAGATGAAGGCTGACCTGCGCCGCTACGGCATTGAGTATGACGAGTGGTTCTTCGAGTCCTCCCTGCACAACTCCGGCTATGTGGCCGAGACCGTGGGCATGCTCACCCAGCGTGGCTGGACCTACGAGAAGGACGGCGCGCTGTGGCTGAAGACCACCGACCTGCTGAAGCAGAAGTACCTGGCCGAGGGCAAGAGCCAGAAGCAGGTGGACAAGCTGGAGCTGAAGGACGACGTTCTGTGCCGAGCCAACGGTTTCTATACTTACTTTGCCGCCGACATCGCCTACCACCGCAACAAGCTGGAGGTCCGCGGCTTCGACAAGGTCATCAACATCTGGGGCGCTGACCACCACGGTCACGTGGCCCGCCTCCAGGCCGCTCTGGACGGTCTGGGTCTGGACGGCTCCCACCGCCTGGTGGTGGTCCTGATGCAGCTGGTGAACCTGCTCCAGGACGGCCAGCCCGTCCGTATGTCCAAGCGTACCGGCAAGGCCATCGCTCTGCACGATCTGCTGGACGAGGTCCCCGTGGACTCCGCCCGCTACTTCTTCAACTACAAGCCCGAAACCCAGTTGGACTTCGACCTGGGTCTGGCCGTCCGCGAGGACAGCGAGAACCCGGTGTACTATGTCCAGTACGCCCACGCCCGCATCTGCACCCTGCTGAAGAATCTGGAGGCAGAGGGCTATACCGTGCCCAAGAGCGCCGACGTGGACTTCAGCGTGCTGCGCGACGAGAGCGAGATCAACCTCATCAAGCAGCTGGCCCAGTACTGCGAGGCCATCCGTCTGGCTGCCCAGAACTACGACCCCAGCCACATCAACCGCTATCTCATTGATCTGGCTGCCGCTTTCCACAAGTTCTACAACGCCTGCCGCATCAAGGGCGAGGAGGAAACTGTCCTGTGTGCCCGCCTGAAGCTGGCTGATACCGTCCGCAGCGTACTGCGCAACGGCATGGAGCTCCTTGGCAGCTCCGCTCCTGAGAAGATGTAAAATATGCAATAAAAATCCCCTTCCGCCATGCGGAAGGGGATTTTTTGCTGTTTAATACACGCCGTTGAGTTCGTCGTAGAGGGGCTTGAGCGTCTGGTAGAGTTTGCTGTAAATGCTGAAGTTCTTGTCATAGACGGCGAAGTTGTCGGGGTTGGGGGTGTACACCGTCTCCTCGCTCAGACTCTGGCTGGCGATGGCGTCGGCGTAATTCCTGGCAAGACCCAGCCC